>JAFGFK010000421.1 GCA_016931135.1 Candidatus Sumerlaeota bacterium
CGCATGCGTTTCAGATCATTGAGCAGCTCTTTACTACTTACATCAAGTAGCTGGGCGAGCTCAAAAACTCTCATATACTCTCTCCCTGTTTATTCCTTTCGGATAAACTGATAAATATTTTCTCTTCAAAGATAAAATTGAAACCTTTCTTTTTTTCTGTAAGAGAAAGAGATACATCCTTTCTCAATTGCAAAATAACAGTCAACTCTTAATCTTCTTCTCGAGAATTTGGTTTTTCGTCGTTTTGTTCCTCCTTTTCACTGAATTCCTTGGCTAATTCCTCGAGGGCGTCCAGGTATTCTTTGGCTCCGGAAACCAGCGTTTCCGCGGTTTGAATATCACCGTTTGTGAAATTCAGAAGCAATGATGGCGCGGTTTTCGATATCTTTTCCACTGTGTTGTAGGGGGATTTCATCAGGGCGTCCTTCGCCAGTTGGGAAAGCCCCTCTACCTGGCTGAGAAAATCTTCCAGATAACGACGGTTCAGCTCCTCCATTTTTTCAAGGAGGTCACGCCTTTCCTCGGAAAGTATATCGATTTTCCATCCTGTCAGCTTCGCGGCAAGCTTGGCGTTCTGCCCCCGTTTGCCTATGGCAAGAGATAAGCTGTTCTGAGATACGATGATTTGCGCCGTTCGCGCTTCTTCATTGAGTATGATATTCAGCACCTCCGCAGGATTGAGCGCCGCCTTGATCAGTTCCCTGGGATCATTGCTGAATGGAATGACATCGATCTTTTCATTCTCGAGTTCCCGCACGATCATCTGAACGCGGGACCCCTTCATTCCAACGCAGGCGCCAACGGGATCAACGTCCGGGTTGTTGCTGGAGACTGCGATCTTGGTTCTGACGCCTGATTCCCTGGCAATGCCCATGATCTTCACCGTGCCATCCGCGATCTCGGGAACCTCCTGCTCGAAAAGCTTGAGCACCAGCTCCGGACATGCCCGCGAAACCCGGATCTCCGGCCCTCTTTGCGTTCTCTGGACATCCTGGATATATACCTTGATCCTGTCGCCATATCGGTAATGGGTTCCGAAAGGAACCTCGCTTTGAGGAAGGATTGTCTCCACCTTACCCAGGTTTACGATCACGTTTTTTCTTTCGAAACGCTGGACAATTCCGGTGACAACCATGCCCACCTTGCCGATATATTCGTTGTAAATCCTGTCGTGTTCCGCATCGCGCAGCCTTTGAAGAATTCCCTGCCGTACGGACTGCGCCGCGATTCTGCCGAATTCAATCGGATCGATCTCTACCTCGACGACATCGCCCATCTCGGCGTCATGGTTGATTTTCTTCGCGGCTTTCAGTTTGATCTCGGTTTTAGAGTCCATGACTTCCTCAACGACGTTTTTTTCCACAAAGATGCGCAGCTTGCCCGTTTCAATATCGAAATCGGGCCTCGTGTTCTTGAGCCGCATCGAACCCTTTTTTGACGCTGACAGAATCGCCTGTTCTATGGCGCTCTTAACCACTTCGACGTCCAGATCCTTTTCTTTGCTGATCTGCCGCACGAAGTTTCCCAGATTTCCCTCCAGCATAAAAATCATCTCCTGTATCGAAACGAGTTTTTTGTAACAAAAAAAGTGGGCGCACGCCCACTTCCATAACCTAAGAAACTATATATTTCCTAATAATTCCCAAAAGGAAGTGCAAGCATTATTTTGCTTATTTTTTGAATAAACGCCTCAAAGTTGTTAATGCAAAGGTTGCGTTTCCTATAAAATATCGTTTCCAAAAACGCCGGGGATTCGTGATCAGGCGGAAAAGCCATTCCAACCCCGCGCGCCGCATGAAAAGGGGAGCATGGGGCGTTACTTTTGCGAAATATTCAAACAGGGCGCCCACGCACCATATCACCGGCGCCTCGATTTCCCCTGCATATTTCCGCGCAAATTTCTCCTGCAACGGCGCCCCCATCCCGAGCAGCAGAATATCGGGCGAAACCTTTTTGATTTCATCCAGAATCTCCGGAATCTGTTCGCCCGTGAAAAATCCCTGATGCGTTCCCGCTATTTCAAGTCCCGGATATTGCTCCCGAAATGCGGAAGCCGCCCGCTCCGCTACAGCCTCGCTTGATCCAAGAAAATACAATGAAACGCCATTTCTGACGCAGCTCACGCAAAATCCAGTCATGAAATCTCCGGCGCTGATTCGCTCCGGCAATCCCTCCCCCAATAATCGCGACGCCCACACAACGGATTGACCATCGGCATATACCAGATCCGCTGATTGGATTATATCCGCGTATTCCTTGTCTCGAAAGTATATGTTGACGCAATGCGCATTGAGGTAGGTTATCAAACGCGTCTTTGTTTTCGATTTCCCCCAGGCAATCACCTGCGCGATGAATTCATCCCGCGTCACAGCGGCTATCGGAATGCCGAATGGATGGCGGATTTTGATTGTGTCTTCCATCAGGAAACCGCCTTTCTCCAACCGCGTCCCGATTCCCTCACCAGAAATGCGCGATAATCGCTCATAGCAGCTTGATATAAAAATAACCCCCACATTGCCGTGGGACAGATTATTCAGAGTCCTTTTTCGCCCAGGTGGGTATCCTCACGACCGCTTCTAAAGTTCCCGGCTTTTCCGGTTCCCCGGGAGGCGGGACATTCTATCCACGGAAGGATGTTTGGACTCCCTTATCATTTGGTGTTGACTCAATAATAACTCCATCCCACAAACATAGCAGGGGTTAAGTTTTTTCTTCCTTTTCAATATTGTCAATGAACAATTCCTTCATAACTCAAATCCTTTTCAGATGTCAATAAAAATCTATTCGGGTTTTCGAGAAATCGCACGGAAATGCGCCTTGAAAGATCGGAAGGGGCGCGCTAAAAATTTTGATAATTAAATTGACAATGAATCATTGGAAAATCAAAATTTGATGTTTTTTATTGATTCATAAGGTCGGGAACGCAATAAATTATCACGGAGAAAATTCGGATGCCTATGACAATCAAGCCTTCCTTCTTCCCTGTTCTTTTTCTTTTCTGCTTATTGTTTTCAAGTGGTTGCGCCTACCTGAAAAACAGGGGAAACGACGCCCTCGATATCATGGATCTTGGTTTCACGGTGAATGACCGCATGCAACCGCAAATCGGTCTTTACATAGACTTCTTCAATATCCTTCCCCTGGGTTATTCCAATGTGGAAGGCAAAATTATCGGTTTTGGCAATCGCCAGGCTGGATGGATTTATCATGCCGATGAAAGCTGGGGACTCATCTTATGGGGAAAGGAGATGAAAGCCCTCGGCAAATTCAATCCCCGTGATCCTCATCGCGCCCGTAAGGATCAGCGCGATGCGTCCGAATGGCCCTATTACAACGTGGGGCTGCCGAGGATGATCTTCAAGGATGATATTCCTCCCACCGCGCAATTCATCGAATGCCAGAGGGTTTTTCACTTCGGTTGGATCGGTTTCATTGCCCATCTTCGCCCCATCGATCTCGTGGATTTCATCCTGGGATGGACTACGCTCGATATCGTGGGAGACGACCGGATCAGACAATGAATTCAGCGCGCCGGCAATGAAAAAAATAAGGAAAGGGCGGAAACATGATGGGGAATAACGCTTGTATCAATTATAGCTTCTGCGGGAAATGCGGAGAAGTCGTCCCTTCTTTTCACGAAGAACAGGAAGGTAAAATGTTCCTGGTGAAAAATTGTCCCTCCTGCGGCATATCCAGAGTCATGGTTTCTTCCGACGCCAAACGCTATATCGCCAAACGAAAACTGAGCGGATATCAAGGCGAAGCGGAATCGACCTGCTCTCTCAAATGCGTCGATTGCAACCATGGCAAGCCCCCTTCCCTCGTTTTCCTGGATGTCACCAACAGGTGCAACATGAATTGTCCGATCTGCCTTGCCAACATTCCCGCCATGGGGTTCACGTTCGATCCTTCCCTGGAATACTTCGACAAGGTCTTTAAAAAAATATCTCAAATGAATCCACGCCCCAAAATTGAACTGTTCGGCGGCGAGCCCACGGTCCGCGATGACCTGGTGGATATCATCAATCTGGCGAAGTCTTATGGATTGTCTGCAAGAGTTGTGACAAACGGCATCAGGCTTGCCAATGAGGAATATTGCAAAAAGTTACTGGAAACCAAGGCGCAACTCATGTTTTCCTTAGATGGACTCGATCCGGAAATATATGAGAAAATTCGCAAGAATCCCAAAGCCTACGAATTGAAAATCAAGGCTTTTGAAAACTTGAGAAAATTCAAGAAATCCAAGGTTACCATCATGTGCGCCACAGGATATGGCATCAATGACAAGCATATCGGGGGGCTTATCGATTTCTGCCATGATAACAGGGATATCATTTCCGCTCTGGACCTCATCCCGCTTACCGCAAACTGGGGACCGGAGCAGGTGAATTTACAGTCCAGCTCCACGGAGGATGTGGAAAAAATTGTGGAAGAGGCAAAACCGGGAATGCAGTTTTTCCCCGCAAGTCTTTTGTATAAATTCAAAACCATGAAACGCGTCTTTGACGCCCGGCTGACCTTCGGCGGCGCCCATCCCAATTGCGAAAGCGTTTCCCTCATGATCTCCGACGGCCGTCAGTATCTGCCCTTCACGAAATTTCTGAAAACAAGCCAGAACGAGGCGCTTCTCGACGCTATCCGCCTGGATGAGAAACTCGGCGAAAAACTGAAAAAGAACCCGCTTGTCGCTCTCTTCGGGAACGCCGGCGAAAAAATGGTCTGCGGCTGGGCGGCTTTAAAACTGATCGGAAAAACCGTGAATCTTCAGGAAGTCTTCGGCGTTCATTCCACATGGAAAATCTTCAAGATTATCCTCGGACTCGCCTTCGGAAAAAAACTCAAGCGTCTCCTTCGGAAATATTCCAAATGCCAGAACATCCTGAGAATCATGGTTCTTCCCTTCGAGGAGCCTGACTGCATTGAAAGCGCCCGGCTTGTCGATTGCCCCGCTTCTTTCGCCTATGAACATCCGGAGTCCGGGGAAATCCGACTGATGCCCGTTTGCGCCTGGCCCATGTATAAAAACAATATCCTGCGAGCCACGGCGAAAAAATACCAGGCGGGCGCTCTTTCGTGACGCCGGCGAAATTCCCGGCGCGATGGAGCCGCAACCAAATTTAAAATGAATCCGTCTTCGTTATCACGCCTAAAGCGTGATAACTTCGACGCGACAAGAAATATACAATGAAAAATTTAGGCATAAAAATCAATAGACGTAAAACGTTTAAATAAATGATTTCGCATGATAGTAGTACAGAGGCTGGCGAGGAGCGTCTTTTCATGTTACAGAATGTGCCTGATTTCCGCAATCTTGTGATCGGTTTGGAGAACGAAGTTTCCCTGCTCGATGGCAGGAAAAGACCTTATGTCAATTTCGATAATGCAGCGACAACGCCCCCCTTCAAAAAGGTTCTGAACGCCATCAATGAATTCTCCGGATGGTATTCCAGCATACACAGGGGCACGGGTTATAAATCCCTTCTCTCCACCCGAATTTATAACCAGTGCAGGGAAATCGTGGCGAATTTCATCGGCGCCGATCCCGCCTTTTACATCGTGATCTTCTGCGGCAACGCCACCGACGCCATCAACAGGGTCTGCCGCCGCCTGAACCTTGAAAACGATCAGGTCGTCCTTACCACTATCATGGAACACCATTCCAATCAACTTCCCTGGAGATTCTGCGGGAATGTCGATTATGTGGAAATCAACGCCAGGGATGGAACCCTCGATCTGGATGACCTGAAGGCCAAACTGGAAAAATACAATGGCAGAGTCCGGCTTGTCACTGTTACCGGAACCTCCAATATTACCGGCGTCATCAATCCGGTTCACGACATCGCCAGGATGGTTCACGAATACGACGCCCTCTTCCTTGTGGATGCGGCTCAACTGATTGCTCACAGGGCGCTATCCATGGGCGATCCCTCCGATCCCGGACATATCGATTTTCTCGCTTTCAGCGCCCACAAGATGTACGCGCCCTTCGGTTCAGGCGTTCTGGCAGGACCCCGGGATTTCTTCAGGAAGGGACCTCCCGCCGTTGTCGGCGGCGGAGCGGTCGAACTGGTTACCACGGATGAAATCCTATGGAGCGACGCGCCGAATATTGAGGAAGCGGGATCACCCAATTTCTTCGGCGTTCTCGGCATTGCCAAGGCTATTCAGGTTCTGCAAGAGATCGGAATGGAAAAGGTCGCGGCTCATGACAGGGAACTCACCAGAAAAACCCTCAGAATGCTTGTCGGAATACCCGGAATCCGGATTTTTGGAGACCCGAATCCCGATTTCTCAAGAGACCGTTCGGGCGTCATCCCGATATTGTCCGAAAAACACGAACATGGGCTTCTCGCTTCGATTCTGGGATATGAATGGGGCATCGGAGTGCGCCATGGCTGCTTTTGCGCCCATACCTACCTTACGCGCCTTTTTGGTTTGACGCGCGAGGAGTTGGAGCGATACCTCAAACAGGTCAGGCTTGGGAACAGCGCCGATCTCCCGGGACTTGTACGGATCAGTTTCGCTCTCTATAATACGCTGGAGGAAGTCGAATATCTGGAATACGCCCTCAAGGAAATCATGAACAACAACGCCCGATTCAGTTACATCCAGAATCCCGGAGATGGGGAATATTACCCCCAAGGTAGGGAGGGCATGATCGGATCCCCTTTTCTTTTATAGTCCATTCCAGGATTTGATCTTCGATAACCATGATTGACATTCAGTACGGGAGGATATCGTTTCGTGATCAGGAATCATCGTAGAGTCATCGTAATGATTCTTTTCTCCTGCTGTTTTTTCGTTTCAGGCTGCTCATACTGGCAAAACAGGCTTCAGGACTGCGGCGATATGGTCGATGCCGGTTTTACCTTTTCTCAAAAGGCGCAACTCGCCCTGTTCTACGATTTCATACCCCTCGTTCCCATTGGTTATGGCAGGGTGGATGGAAAATTTGTTGGACTGGGCGGTGGAAAACCACGCTGGTTTTCCCGCCATTTCGAAAGACATTATGGTCTCATTTTATGGGGACAGGAGGAGGTGACCTTTCACAAATCCCTGGAAGAACTCGAACAAATGCCACGGGATCGACGTGAGAATTTCGTTGATTATCAACGTTCCGGACTCATGGGTATGGCGCAGGGACCTTTTCCGGGAACCGATTATCTCATATCCTGCCCTCATTATGTTCATCTGGGATGGATCGGAGTCGTCGCCTCGCCGCGCTATCTCCAGATGCTTGATTTCATCATCGGCTTCACTACGCTCGATATCGGCGGCGATGATGGAAAACGCAGTGAGAACTTCTATGATCTAGATTCATAGTTACGATTGTTTAATATAATAAAAAAAACCTTGAAAGATGGTTCGGCGTTTCCAGATAATCTGCATAATTTTTTCAGGAGCGAGGATATGAAAATCAAATTTAATAAGGAAGACTTATCACACGCCACAAGGGTGGTCTCCAGTATGGTGCCGCCCCAAACCAGCCTCCCCATCCTGGGGAATATCCTGATTCGAGCCGCTGAGGAGCAGGTGGTTTTCTTCGCCTGCGATATGGAATCCTCGGTACGGTGCGCCGTCAAAGCCCGGATCGAGGAAGAAGGCGAAATCACGGTTCCCGCACTGCCCTTTTCCACGCTTGTCCGTGAACTCCCCGAAGCGGAAGTCCTTATCTGGCTCGACAAGGATGAAAATGTTCATGTGGAATCCGAACGCAATGTCTATCGACTTCAAACCATGTCTCCTTCCGATTTCCCCAGCTGGAGCGAATTCGATCCCGTCACTTCTTTCGATCTGCCCCGTAAAGATATGAGGAAAATGATAGATAAAACCATCTTCGCCGTTCCCACAAAGGACCCTCGCAAAGTGCTTCTCGGCGCTTTCCTGAACATCGATACGATATTTTCGGAGAAGACGGATGTAAAGGATAAGGAAAAACCGGCGCGCATACGCATGGTCGCCACAGATGGAAAAAAACTGGGATATATCGAGGTCATCGCCTCCAACCTTCAGGGCGCCCCAAAAAATTCAGCCATTATCCCCCAAAAGGTTCTCGCTGAAATCCAGAAATTGATCGGCGATGAAGGCATGGTGACCGTTGGCTTGGGAGAACGCCAGATATTCTTCCGCATGGGGGATACGGAATTCATCACGAACAAGATCGAGGGCGATTATCCCAATTATGAAATGGTCATTCCCAAAGAATTTGTTTATAACATCTCCCTCGAAAGAGAGAAGTATATTTCCGCCATAAAACGGGCGTCCATCATCTCCGAATCCCAGAATAACTCCATCATGTTCCATTTCTCCCCCGGCGAGGTGGAACTTTCCGCCATGACCTTTGATCTGGGTTCGTTCCAGGGAAGCGTACCCGCCCAATACGAGGGAGACGATTTCGAGGTCGCCTTCAATTTCAAATATCTTCTCGAAGTCCTCCATGTCATTGAAACCGAGTCCTTTACCATGCATATCAAGGAACCGAATCTCCCGGTGATCTTTCATGAAAAGGACATGCCCGATACCCTGTATCTGGTCATGCCGATAAAACTCTCGAGCATGGAAAAAGGCGCTGAGGAATAACCGGGAAACATAACAGTTTAGCTCTTTGAAAAACATTATGGCGTTTTCTCATGGGGTCATACTCTATAAAAATCCTTCAAACAATCCTGGGTTTTTTCTGCAATCGGGGGTCAATCCCTATAAAAATCCAGGTATTTAACGTAAATATTATGCTAAATCATAGATACAGCGCTTCCCATCATAACAGATATCCTTATCATTATGATGGATTTTTATAGAGAATGACCCCGCAGGAATCATCCTGCGTTCC
>JAFGFK010000422.1 GCA_016931135.1 Candidatus Sumerlaeota bacterium
AAATTCTTTTCTCAAAAATCAACTAAAAGATTTCAAAGATTACCAGTATTTAGGTTCGCCAGTTTTCTGGCAACGAATGATATCACCCGGGCTTACTGTTCCATTGGTGGGATCATAGATTTCCGATGCGCCCCATAAAGCGCCCTGCCTGGTCATTGTTGATGTGGGGCCATAAATCTTATCTGGTCCGTTCGATAGCAATTGCCAATCACCAAAAATATCGGAATATTTATCCCATATTCCAGAAGCGTTATCCATATCTTCCAAATATCTTTGCCTTAAATTATTATAACGAAATCTTCTATGAACCTGGTTCGCTGATGAGGTTTTCTGATCAACAAATGGATCGAAAAAATTAATTGTGGTAATATAAGCAATCGGGGTGGAAAGTTGTATGTTAAGATGACCGGGCGCATATGGATATACGTTTGGTCTATAATTAGCGCCATCAAAACTGCCATCATAAAGATATTTCCGATTGTCAGTACAATACGCTTCCAGAGCAAGGGCTATGGTGCGAAAATCCGCCTTGACCCGGCTAACCTTCGAGCGTACCTGGGCTTCGAGGAAGTTGGGTACGGCGATCGCCGCGAGGATGGCGATGATCGCAACAACGATCAATAATTCAATTAAGGTAAAACCTTGTTTTTTAAACATTTTCAGCTCCTCCATTCTCAAATTTCATTTTGATTTTTCAGAAAAGACAAGCATAAAGAATCTTAGAAGAAACTTACTTTCACCTCCCTTCCTTATCGGGAAAAAACTAAAAGAAATTGAAATATATTCTCCCAATATGTCAAGAAAGAAATATCCATTAAAATTTATATATTATTCTTTTTATTATGTCACAGGGAATAGAGGGAAAAGAGAACGGCAATCTTTAATCTGTTTTGGGGAATAAGATGTTGGTTTTCAAAGACTTATCGATTTCCATGGCTTTCTGGAGCATCAGGGAGGAATGGGATTTTTTCCCGAGTTTTTCATAGGAACGGGCAAGGTCAAGGTATAGTGGGGCGCTGTTTTTTTCAATTTTCAATCCATCTTCGAGGCGTTCTGCCGCTTTTGCGTAATCGCCTTTTTTCATATAAATCATACCCATCCAGTGAAGGAGGTTGGCGTCATAAGGCGCAGAGGCGCGCGCCCTCTCGATAACGGAAACAGCGCGATCATACTCCTTGTTCATGGAAAGAACGCCAGCCAGAAATCTGGCGGACTCGATATGAGAAGGGTCCTTTTCGAGCGCGATTTCAAGGGCTTCGCGCTGTTCTTCGAGGTTCCCTTTGCGTTGCGCCACTAAAGACTTGAGATAAAAAGCCCCGGCATTGGGCTCCTGGCTTTTTTCCGCAAAAACCCGGAAAATCGCCTCAAGAGATTGCTCCGCCTTTTTCAAATCTCCCTTCTGCAAATGAATGGATACGATTTCCTCGAGAGGGGGGAGAAAATCCTTGCGGATATTCAGGGAGAAATCGAAGGCTTCGATAGCTGCCTCGGTTCGGTCTTCCAATAAGGCGCGTTTCCCCTGGTAATAATACATGGAGGCGAGATCGCCTTCAAACTCAGCCAGATCGGAGAGAAAGGGATAAATCCCTTTTGAAGCGGGTTTTATTTTAAGGGATTCCAGGAAAAGGCGCCGGGCTCGCGCCAGTTCGGGGAGGTTTTTCATTTTTTCCCTGCGATCCGCATCCTGCAAAAGGGAGGCGTATTTTTCGGAAACCTTCTTGTAGTATTTTTCCCCCTCTTCCCTGTAGGCTTCCGCGAGAAGAAGGGGGTTGGTTTCCGGGTACTCGATGTAATTGATCAATTGAATATTTTTTTTCTGGAGAATGACGATTCCCAGAACCGCCATTATCATGGCAGCAAACCAGAAGGGGAGGATTTTTTTCATGCTGGATGGAAGCATACAGTACCTGTAAATGAATCCGTCTTCGTTATCACGCCTGGGGGCGTGATAACTACGACGCGACACGAAATTAAAAATTAGAAAACAAAAATTCCAATATTGCAACCTTAAAACTCATTTGAATTGGATTCGGGCATCCTTCAACGCGGGTTTTGTATTCATCCAGGGATAGAATTCGGCTTTCCATTGGAGATAACGAGATTCGAGTTTGAACCATGGCTCCGGATTTGCCGTATCGATCGGTTTCCATTGTTCCCATTGCAATTCGCCGGAGCGATTCATGGAACCCCGCCTGATTGAGAAATCCATGGTCGAATACTGCGGAATCACGGAATCGAAAGTCAAGGCAAAGGAGGGACCCGCCACATTTTTCGGAATTTCGATGATGGGAGAATGATACCGGGAATAAATGGGAACGACCTCGAAATGATTCACGACGCTCCAGTAACGTTCCTCCACGTCATCTATGGCGACATCGAGGAAGCTATCGAGAAGGTCATAGCGACCGAGGTAATAGCGAACAGTGGTATAGTAGCGAATATCCGTGGATAAATCCCAGGTTTTGAAGGTTTTCTCGTTTTCGATCTTGAGCCTGACTTTTGAAGCCGGGTATCCGTTCAAATCGCGATTGGTATGGACATAGACGTAAAGATCGCACAGCGTGGTTGAAATTTCGGGAGGGAGCGGAAAACTCAAGGAAATGGGGGGGGCGTTCTCGAACGGAGAGGAAGCCAGCCAGATGTTTCTCACCAGCCACTGGTTGTCTCTATCCATATCGGAGACATTGGTCGAAACAGGCGCCCCAAAGGTTACAAATTGGGCGTCGATATCGAGGCGATCGCCATTGGCGTTCATAAAGTCCGTGGAATAAATTTCGAGGATTGGATTGATTTCCAGTTCATGGGGAATGCCGGCAAGGAAATGATCTTTGAAGGAATATATGTCTCCTTCCCCGGCGCTTGTCAGGTTCCGGAGGTTCTCCATGACATCGAATCGGAATTCAAGCATGTTATCGTTTCTAAGGTTTTCCTGAATAAGGTGAGAGGAGTTTGCCGTGATGCGGAAATTATTGAGCGGGGGTTGGGCGTTCCACTGTGCGGAAAGCGTAACCGCGGTGTGCGGCTCGAGTCCGGAAACGCGGATCGGTTCGCAGCATGGAACGGGATCGAGGTTGATTCCCCACTGTTCGATGGAAACGTCGAAACCATCCGCCTTCAAATCGCTGTCATTTTCCACCACGAAGGATAGACTCATGGTATCGCCTTTTTTGACATAATTACGGGAGAAAGACGCCTTGTCGCGATCGATTTTCAGATTGGTATGGGAATTGATTGTCAGCGTCGCCTCTGCGACATTGTTATCAAATCTTTGTTCTTTTGCTGTTTGATTGGAGTTAGCCACAACAAAAACGGTGAGGGTTTCCGCCCGTTGGGCGTAATCCCATCTGAGATTTACCTTTTGCTCTTCTGAGGGATCGAGTTTGTCGAATTTCTGAGAATCCATCGGAAAGAACGGTTTGAGAATCTTGGCGGCGTTCCAGGGTTTATCGCGAAAAGCCTGAACCACGAAGCGTTCGGAGGGGATGCCTCCCACATTTTTGACGCGGGCGTTGATAAAGACCGTTTCGCCGGTGCGGAAGTTTTCGCTTTCAAAATGAATGGAATCGGGAACTATAATGAGGTCCGCGGGGAGCTTGACATCAACGCTTTTCAGGGTGGTGAAAATCTCGCTGAGTTCCCGGGTATCCTGGTTCAACGCCTCGAGCTTGATGGTAAAGGGAACGGTAACGGCGGGAAATTCGCCTTTAGAGGCGAAATTGACCTCCACGCGTTGTCCGCTTTTGAGAAATTTGATCACTTTGGGGGTTCCAACAAGCGTGTCAGCGACAAGAACGGAAAGATGGAGTTCATAAAAGGGCTGGGTTCCAACGTTGTAAACAGGGATGATAAATTCAGGTTTGTTTCCAGCGAGGAGGGGTTCCGGTTTGATCTGAATCTCTTCCGGCAGGATCACGGCTTTGAAAGATTCTTTGGAGGAGACCACGGAAAGGATTTTTCGATCCTGAAAAGCGCGATTTGCCGGGTCCCAGGGGAGCTGAGCCTCCCAGATCATTTCATGCGCCCCTGATTCCGCGATCCAGGACATGTTGAAACTCAAATCCTGGTAAGGCTGAAGGGATATATTGCGCTCGACGATCGGTTTACTGAACGCGCTTTGTTTCAGGCGTATGGGGAGATTTTCCAAAAGCAGGGGCGTCAGGTTCCGGATACGCGGCTTTACGTTTACCGTGGAATTTTCGACGATCAGTCCGGATTCGGGAATTTGGATATCGAGAATCATATCCATAGAAGGTTCGATCACCTCGAACGAGGTTTTCCCCAGTTCCTGTATTTTGACATAGGGATTATCGGAGAATGCGCTCACAAAATACCTTCCTGTGGGGCTTTGAGGGGGGATTTCATATTCCAGCTGGAATTCTCCGTCAAAAACATGCGTTTTCAGGATTACGGGAGATTCCCGGGAATCGGGAAATTGAATATTGACCCTTGCCAGCCCGAAGAAGGGCTGGATGTCCGTGGTTCCTTTGATAAGGATTTTTCCGCCTTTCAATGAATCTATACAAGCGGGGGAAGCGGTAACGGAAGATTTTGGTTCGAGCAATTTCAAAGAGCACGCCGGATTGCCCAGGAGGATGAATTGATCCAGAAGCCTGTTATTCATTCTTTTGGAGGAGAACAGAATCTTGGAATAGATGATGGCTTCACTGAAGTTCCGGAGCCCTTTATCAAATATTCCCTTGTAAAAACTCTGTATCAACAGCTGGTGATCGGAAGGAGTCGCTCCCGTCGTGGGTCCATAAACGCCTATGGCGCCGGCTTCCGGATAAAGAATCATCAATTCCCCGAGGGATCTCTTAACCGGCGGTTCGGGATAATCCAGCCAGCTGGTATCGCATGTGGACGCTGTGAGAAAAAACAATTTATCCTTGTTTACAAACCGGGAAACATCCGTTATGTGAAAAATGCGTTCAGAGCTCCAGAGATTGGGTCCCCCATGGCCGAAATAATTGAGCGTCAAAACGCCGTCATTGATCTTATCCAAAAGAATCGTTCTTGCCTGAACGCTGGTTTTTCTGTGAAATAACAAAAGAAGGTCCGAATAAGGATAGTTTTGCTGAAAAATGCGGAATACCTTCGCATAACGCGGGAGTTCATCAATGACAATATCCGCAATGGCGGCGAACTCGGGTTCATCATCCGTAAGGAACAGATGGGTGTTGCCCCATTCGCCCGGGGGAAAATTTGTTTCATAATTTTTAAACTTTTGAATGATATTTTCAAGTTCTTCCGCGGTATTGACAGGGAGGCGTCCCAAGCCGAAATCCGGGATAGGGTCATTGCCGCAGATGGAGGCGTATGGGGAATCGGAATGAATCTGATTCAAGATAGGAGATCCCCTGAGATATGTGGGAACAAGGTCTTCCTGAATATCCGAGGGCATCTCATTGGGGGGTCCGATGAAATCGCTGGTTTCTCCCACCAGGAGGGCATGGGTCAAACGCGGCTCGTCGTTGAAATAATAATGGCGCTTGAAAAACCTTTTCAAGGCTTCATAGTGTTTATCGCCGAAGTTGAAACAGTCATAAATATCATCCACGTTTATAACGACAGGGGTAAAGCCCCTATTTTCATGAAATTCAGCCAAAGGTTTGACGGCGTCCAGAAAACGGGGATGGCTGACGATGACATAATCCCCCTTGTTTTTTTCTCTATCCAAAAGATTCAGGGAAGATACGGGAATGACGTTTCCCACAGAAAGGGCTTTATTTCTGGAACCGAGGACAAACGCGCTCTCCGGTTGAAGATTGACCCGGGCGATGAAATTAAACTCGCGGCGCTCCTGGTGAGTCATGCGCATCACGCTGATTATTCCGGGATCGGCGGGATTCGTGACATTCAAGAGAAAAAGGGGAATCGTTTCAGGCTGTGAAAACCAGATATTGGAAGCCGGGAAATCCGGGGGCGATTTGATTTTGAAAAGCAAGGGGCCATAATCATTGGCAAGTTTCATTTCATAGTTGAGGGTAAAGCCGATAAAACAGATCGAGGAGGATTGCTTTTCCTTCGCACGGGGAGGACAATAGAGGACCAACTCATTCTCCCCCTCCTTCAAAAGGGAAACGGGCAGAGTTTTCTGAAAAGTATAATTTTTCATACCCTCCCATTCGCAGCTTCCGATCTTATTCTGATTCCAGAAGACCTCGCAATAGTTCAATTTTGCCGCATCGACGCTTGCCAGATGCAGGGTGAATTTAAATTCCCTTTTCTTTTGTTCCACGCAGTCGATATCCACCTTGTAATACTTGAATTTCTCCCTTTCCACCTCATCCCAATACCAGTTACCGTTGAGAAGGGGAAAAGGGAGTTTGTGATGGTAGTGAAGTTTCTTGAAAAAACTCACGGTATTTTCGGCGCTGAAAATATTGCTCAGCGATTTTGTGGCGCTCTGATCCTGTTTATAGGTCTCGAATCGCATTCTTCCCGGGGGATTGGATTGAGCGTCCTTTTCCACCATCAGCCAATAGGATTGGTAATCCATATTCTCGAACGGGGGGGCATAGAAAAAGAAACGATCGTCTGAACCGAACAGGGATTGTTTCGCTGTCTGAAGGTAAAGAGGAACCTGTTCATTGGCATGGTAAAGAACCATATTCCGAGGAGACAGATTTTCAAGAGAAATGCCGGCATTTTCGAGTTCCATCCCCTGGACGCCATACAAACCGCTGCGATAAACCGCCAGTTTGACTACCGGGCCGGAGCTGAGGGCGTCGTTTACGCGATCCACAAATTTCAGATAGGGTTCAAATTCCCCGGAGTCCGGAGCGTTTCTCAGGCGAAACAGGGATTCGCATTCGGGATTGATGACCAGGGTTTTGAATAGATTGTTTGCCAGGATGTCCGGAAGATATATTTCATAGGTTTCCTTCGCTTTTGATTCGGAAAACCTGACTTTAAAATCCATTCGATTCAGGCGCAGGCTGGTTTTTTCTTCGGATGAGAAGGGTTTGGCCGCCAGAATTTTCAGTTGCGCCAGTTTCCAGGAACGGAAGATTCCCACGTCTTTGTATTCCACCCATTCTGATACGGGGGTGAGGTCTGAAGGTTTTGGCGGCGTGGCGCTTTTACGATTCCCTGTATAGATATCGGCGCTGATATTATCGGAAACCAGGGAGAAGGAATTGGCTTCGGGAACAATGATCAGAAACTCGACATAGTGTTTGATATTTTCAGAGAGAGGGGCGTAATCCGGATTCTTGTTGATGATGGAAATTGACAGTTCCTCTTTCGAGAACGATCGGACGCTGCCCTGGAAATTCTCGATATAGTCCATAGTCTCTTTGGAAGGGGAAAACTGGGCAAATCCAGGAGCGGAAAGGCAAAACAGCGACAACATGATACTCGATAACGCTTTTTTCATCATAAAAACCTCTACCCTTGAAATGCCGCGAAAAACTGCAAAAGACGCCCGGAAAGAGCGCATCCTGATTCCGTTGCCATAACATCCCTACCCATACGGGGAATCATACGAATTCAGCGACCATATCGCCGACCTGGGTGGTGGAATAGCCCATTTTTCCCGCGGAAAGACTTTTCAATTTTTCCGAGGTTACCTTCATAACCGCTTTTTCAATGGCTGCAGCGGCTTTGGTTTCACCCAGGATATCCATCATCATCTGCCCCGCGCAAATCGCCGCAAGGGGATTGATGACGTTTTGCCCGGTATATTTGGGCGCGGAACCCCCTATGGGCTCGAACATGGATACCCCTTCCGGATTCAGATTTCCTCCCGCCGCAATGCCCATGCCTCCCTGGATCATGGCGCCCAGATCGGTTATAATATCGCCAAACATGTTATCCGTTACAATGACGTCGAACCACTCGGGATTTTTGACCATCCACATGCACGTGGCGTCCACATGCGCGTAATCCCTTTTAATATTGGCGTAATCCTTTTGCCCGATCTGGTGGAAGGCGCGTTCCCAGAGATCGAAGGCAAAAGTCAGGACGTTCGTTTTGCCACAAAGCGTGAGGGTATTTTTCTTGTTTCTTTTTTTCGTTATCTCGAAGGCGAACCGGAGACAGCGTTCCACGCCTTTTCTCGTATTCACGGAAGTCTGAACGGCGACTTCATCCGGAGTGTCTTTTTTCATGACCCCGCCGGTTCCCGTATAAAGTCCCTCGGTATTCTCTCTCACAACAACGAAGTCAATATCCTCGGGACCTTTATCCTTGAGAGGAGTCCATACTCCGGGATAGAGCTTGACGGGTCTCAGATTGACGTATTGATCGAGCGCGAATCGAAGGGTCAGGAGGATGCCCTTTTCGAGAATGCCGGGTTTGACGTCCGGATGCCCTATGGCGCCAAGATAAATGGCGTCGAATTTTTTCAATTCCTCCACTGCGGAAGGGGGAAGAACTTCCCCTGTTTTTTTGTATCGTTCCCCGCCAAAATCGTATTCGCGCAGATCGAGTTTGAAGTCGAACTTCGCGCTGGCTGCGTTCAACGCCTTGATTCCCTCCCTGATAACCTCGGGTCCCGTTCCATCGCCCGGAATCACGGCGATCTTGTAAGATTTTCCCATGAAAAAGCCTCCTCATAAGAATGATTCATAATGTAAATAATGTTTCTTATCAAAGTAAAACTAACACTGCTTATGGAATCAGGTGGGAGAAAGTCAACTCTTTTTCGTTTATATCCCCTGCGGGGAGCGCATATCAGTTTTCCGAGTGAGTGGTTGGGCTATGGGGTCAAACTCTATAAAAATCCTTCAAACTATCCCGAGTTTTTTTCTGCAATTGGGGGTCAATCCCTATAAAAATCCAGGTATTTTACGGAAATATTATGCTCAATAATATATACAGCGCTTCCCATCACAACAGATATC
>JAFGFK010000423.1 GCA_016931135.1 Candidatus Sumerlaeota bacterium
ATAACATAATTAAGTAAATCATCACAAATTCCGTTTTCTGTCCAAATATCGAACAGTTTTGATTTGATTTGACATTTCCTTAACTGCTCTATTGCATGTGTTTTCTGTATGTACAAGAAAATATCAATCCCTGCCATTTTTTCAATTATTTCGGCGGTTCTGCTGAGGCTCAGCTTCCCCAAAACTGGTTATTCCCCTCTTGTCTTTTTCGCTATGGTTCCTTTTCTCCTGATTCTTCTTCAAACCACAAAATCCCGGAATGCCTTCCTGTGGGGATGGTTTTTCGGTTCATCCTTTTACTATATGAATATTTTCTGGCTCAATACTCTTTCAACATACAACTCTTTTATACCTATCGGGATAGTATTTCTTGGAATTCTGCTGGGTTTAAGCATGGGAGTGTTCGGATGGATCGGATTCTTCCTGCATAAATATTATCCACGTTTCTCTTTCATCCTGCTCCCCTGTCTTTGGGTTTTACTTGAATATATCCGCAACATCGGTCAACTGGCATTTCCCTGGTCTTATCTTTCAACCACGCAATGGAAAAACCTCTTCCTCATCCAGGTGATGGATATAACAGGTCCCTGGATTATTTCCTTCCTCATTGTACTGGTCAATATAGTTCTCGCACAATTGATTCTTCGCATCTTAGATTTCAAATCAAGGAAGAACACTACCGCAAACCAGCAGGAGCGTTTTTTTGCCGGGACATCCCTGATCCCGGGTATCTGCCTGGTTTTCCTGTTGTTCCTTTTGATTACAGGGTATGGATTTCTCCGGATTGGGAAGACCTTCAACGGTACCCAGGGATATGAAATTGCCATCCTGCAACCCAACATCCCTCAGAAGATCAAATTCGCCAGCTATGCAGGATCGGATGAAGAACGTCAAACGCTCTCCGGTCTTCTTGAAAACATCAATTTCGATATGCTGGGGGAATTGCAAGAGAGCGGTTTGGACCTTGTTGTAATGCCCGAATCAGCCTTTACCAATCATTACTTTGCCTATAATCATGAAATCCAGGATCGAATCGGTCAGGAAGCTCGTAGAATCGGCGCCGGCATACTTCTCGGGGCTGACAGGGAAATTTTCTACGATAAGAACGGACAGATTGCGCGTACCCGGGAAGAAATCGAAGATATTCAGTCATATAATTCTGCGTGGTATTTTCTCCCGAACGGGAAACTGTATTCGGAGTGTTATGACAAGATACAGCTGGTGCCTTTTGGGGAACACCTTCCCTATTTCGATCTGATCCCCGGTTTTCAAAGAATTATAGTTCAAACAGGCAGCTTCCTGAAAGGGTCCAATTACGCTCTATTCCCTTTGTACAGTAATCCCGAGAGCATGAGCCAGGGCGCTGATTGTCATTTTTCATCGGTGATATGTTTTGAAAGCAGTTTTGGATGGCTGCTGCGGCGTTTTGTCAAAAGGGGGGCGGATTTTCTAATTATCATCACCAATGATGCGTGGTATGAGGATTCGGCAGGACCTTACCAGCATTTTACATTCTCCGTCATCCGGGCTGTGGAAACAAGAAGATGGATTGTTCGGTGTTCGAACCGTGGGATTTCCGCCTTGATATCCCCCAAAGGAGAAATTATTCAGCAAAGCGCCCTCAATGAGAAAGCAAGCCTGAGGGGTATGATATATCCTGCGGGAAATCATTCGTTTTATGGAAAAATCGGAGACCTTGTGGTTCTTCCCTATGTCCTTACGATAGCTGCGGCAATCGCTGGCATTTTTATAAAGAAAGCATCGAAAAAAATATCTACAATAGGGACAATCGATAAATGAAGATTGTACGACTCATTAATATATTGTTTATTGTATTATGTATTGAAACAGGATCGCCCGCATTTGCATTGACTCCTGAACGGATTGTATCCTGTTCCCCCAGTTTTACGGAAATTTTATTTGCCCTGGGTAAGGGGGAACAGGTAGTCGGCGTAACGGATTTCTGCCGGTTTCCTCCCGAGGCTTTAAAAAAACAAAAGATTGGCGGATTCCTCAATCCCAACCTAGAAAAAGTCATTTACCTGAAACCCGATCTGGTCGTTGTTCAGGATGCGAAATCTCAGATGGGCGAGAAAATGAAAAGACTGGGGCTCCCTGTTCTGGAGATACGCAATGAATCTCTATCCGACTCCCTGAAGGCTGTGGAAATTATCGCGGGGGCAGCGGGAGTTCCGGAGCGCGGAAAGGCGTTGAAAAGGAATCTGGAGGAGAAGTTGAATTCCATCCGGAAGAAATACGAAAACACGGATAAAGTGCGAACATTGATCGTGGTGGACCGCTCCCCTGAAGGTTTGAAGGATATTTATGTTTCCGCGCCTGGAACCTATCTGAACGAAATCCTGGAGATTGCAGGCGGCGTCAACGTTCTTTCCAGGCAACCGGCTCTTTATCCCAAGATTTCGAAGGAATCCCTGATCGCGCTGAATCCCGATGTGATCCTGGATACAACCCTTGCCGGTCAGAATTTCACTTCAAAAACTCTTCAGAGCGCCGTTGACTCCTGGCAGGACATCCCCCTTCTCCGTGCGGTCAAAAATCAAAGAATTTTCATGCTTACCGATCCCGCCGTTACCATACAGGGGCCGCGGATCGCGGAGACAACAGGACACATGGCGGATATCCTCCATAAAAACAACGGGGAGGTGAAGAGTTTTGGACAATTGCCTTGAAGTCAAAAACGTGTCCTTCGCATACGGCGCCCGCCAGGTTCTGAAGAATATCTCCTTCACGGTGGAAAAAGGCGAGATACTGGGAATCCTGGGTCCCAATGGAGCCGGAAAAACCACACTTCTCAAGTGCGTCCTGAGGAAGGAAAGGATCAGGGAAGGCGAAATAACATTATGGGGGAAAAAAATCATCTCCTATGAACAGAATGAAATCGCGCGTCTTGTGAGTTATGTTCCGCAGGAGATATTCATTCCCTTTTCCTTTACCGTTTTCGAGGTGATCATGATGGGGCGATATCCCCACCATTCCCCCACTTCCTTCGAGACAAGCGAAGAGGCGGAAATGGCGAAAGCCGTACTTCGGGAAACAGATACATGGGATTTGTCAAACCGTTTTTTCAATGAACTCAGCGGAGGGGAAAAGCAGCGGGCGCTTCTGGCAAGGGCGCTGGCGCAACAGGCGCCTTTAATGCTTCTGGACGAACCAAACTCCAACCTGGACATCAGGCACATCAGCCAGTTGCTCAATCTCCTGAGAAAATCCCGAAAAGACCGGAACGCCACGCTTGTTTTTGTAACGCACGATTTGAACCTGGCTTCCTGCCTTGCCGATCGACTCATTCTCATAAAAGAAGGCTCGTTACACGCCATAGGGAAATCCCGGGACATCTTGACGCCATCCAGCATCCGGGCGCTTTACGATGTTGAAATCAACATGATAGAAGATCCTGAAACCGGCGCGCCGATATTCACATACCCTCTTGACATTGCCAGATGACTATGAATTCTTGAAATTCCGATATTTAATAAATTACTCGCATCATTGAATCCCAATTTCCTGTTACTTCAACATGTTTTCCGGAGAAAATGAAATGATGCGCACCCTGGAAAGGATCATTATGAGATATTTTGTCATTTTTATAATAATGGCGCTTTTTCCATCAATTGGATTGACCTCATTATCTTTTGGGAACCAGGAAGAGAAGTCCGCCACTCCGGTTCAGGAAAATGAAGATGAGATCAAGATCGACATCAACATCTTAAAAAAGGCGGGGACTGACGGAAAGTATATTGTCCCCAGGATCAGCGCAGGCGGTGAAATTGCTCCGGTTGTGATTCCACGGGATATTCCTCCGCAATCTTCGCCTGGAAATCCGGTTACCCAAAAACCCGGAGTCGCCCGCGCTCCAAACCTTTCCGCGCCTCCAAGAGTGACGCCTTTAGGCGGAATCAGGGGAAAAACCGCGCTTCCATCCAATTTGCCGCCCGCTCCATCCACAGGCACGGATTCCGGCGCAAGACCGGCGCCAGGGCAACCGTTCGGATCAATTCCCGGAGCTCCTTCCACAGGGGGATCAGGCTTGCGGACATTGCCCGATACTCTGCCTCCCTCCATCATCCGGATAGAAGGAACAGACGAGATTCCTCAAAAAGTTGAAGGGGATTATATTCCAGATCCAGGTTTCATTTCCCCAAAAACCAGCGACATCGAAGTCCTGTCATTGCCGGGTATTCCAGGGGAAGGGACCTCAACCGATGGGCAAAGCGGTTCGAAACCGATTTTAATTCCCTCTCTTCCGGATGTCAAGGAAGGGCATAACGCCACAAATTTGGACCTGCCCCCAAACATGACCATTGATAAGGAATCTGTCCTACCCCCCGAAACCCCGCGGCGCATATATTCGATACCAACATCTCCGGAAATCGATTCATCAAACATATCGCCTGAAATGAAGGTTCCGGATATTCAAATACCGGAAGAAGAGAAAGATTCCGCCCCTCATGTTGCGGATAATTTTCCCGAATCTCCCCAAGTGATCGAGTCATCTCCCCTAAATATCCCCAAAGGGCAAATATCTCTCCCCCCCCATCTGGAGGATTCTGGAAAGGTTCCCGGGGTAACCATTATCACGGATATTCCGGAAACGGAAGCGTATGCTGTTTCGGAGACGCGGTTGCGCTCTATCAACTTGTCAGCGTGGAGGACCTTTCCGGATTGATCGACAAGGGCAAAATATCGCTGGAGGCGTCGCTCTCGGCATCCAGTCTTGACGCGGCAATAAAAAATATCAAATTGACAGTCCTTTGCTGGGGATATGGCAATAATGAGGGTAAAATGTTGAAAAAGAGTTCTGAAATCCTGCGCGTCTCAAAGGGGGCGTGGACTCAGGAAATCATTCGCATGGATGAAATCCCATCTTCCACAAAACTGATTCAATATCATATAAGCATAAAAAACGCCCGGGGCGTTTCAGCCCCGCTAATCGCCCTGGATGAGACTCGATTGAATATCATATACCTCGATGAGGATAAGAAGCATGATTGACAAGGTAAGATGTATCAACCCATTCTATACGATGGAAATCAATCTCGATTCCCAGATGACGCCCTGTTGTGAATACTGGTGCAACGTCAGGCTGGGAAGATTTATGGATGGAACCGTGGAAGAAGCATGGAACAATTCCCATTACCAGGCTTTACGCAAAGCCATGCGACCGGGGGAAGATCCGACCTACTTCTGTCGCGAGCATATATGTCCTTACTATCAATCAGGTAAATGGTACGACCTGGAGGAAAATGCTCTCAATCTTCCCCCTGAACTGGTCGAGGAAATCAGGAATGGAAAGACCGGACTTTCCACCGGACCCCTTCTGGTGAAAGTGGGAAGCGACTATCGGTGCAATTATAACTGCATCATGTGTGATGGGAAGAATTTCATCAAATCCCAGAGGGTGGAATCCGTCAAGGTTATGGAGCGCCTTGGCCCTTACCTTCCCAAACTCCCGCATTTAATACTGCTCAGCAGTGGAGAGTTATTCGCCAACAAGGATCTTCTTGACTTCCTGGGGAACCTCGACAGGGAAATTCATCGCGGGCTGAATATATATATAATGACCAATGCCAGCATGATAACAGAGAAAAGATGGCAGAAACTCAAAGGTTTGAACGTAAAATCCGTCATGGTATCGATAGACGCCGCCACCAGGGAATCCTATGAAGCGATCCGCATCAATGGCAAATGGGATAACCTTCAGGAAAGGCTCAAATTTCTACAATCCCTTCGACTTTCCAACACAGTCCCCCAATGGAGCGTCAACATGACGGTGATGAGGAAAAATTCAAGCGAAGTTGCGGCTTTCGCCTACATGGCGCAAGACCTGAAGACGGATTTGGTTCTTTTTACCTGGATCAACAGTTATACGCCCGAGCTCATTCATGAAAATTTCGACTGGTTGACATTGAAAAAGATCGTAGATCAATTACAGGACCCGATTTTTCATGAAGAATGGGTTTTAGGCGGCGATCTCAAAGGTTGGAGAAGCTACTACGATGAATACCAGTCGAATCTGGCGGGCAGGGCTCTGCCGGGTGAAACAGTCGAACGCGTTCGATTCCGAGTGTGTTCTCAAATCATGGAAAGACAGTATGAATCCCTCCTGGGGGACAAACCAACCAGGAATCTCCTCGAGGTCTGGCTTGATCGTTTACATCGATTGGATGAACTATCCATAGATGGAAGATTGATGGCATACGAATGGTTGCGGCGCCTGTTTCTCTCCGCCGAATATCAAAGCAAGAAAAGCCGGGATAAGGAATTCGTGGAATCGCTCTACAGGATTATCCTGCAACGCAATCCCCTGGATCATGAAATTAGTTACTGGGCGCAAGAGGCGCAAAATCGACTCCGTCCGAACATCCTCTTTGAATTTCTAAGAAGCGATGAATTCTGGGAACGCAGCGCCCTGGCTTTTCGATCTGGCATAACCGACAGGAAGATGAACCTGGTTGCCTCTATGTTCCTTGCCATCCATCCGGAATTCAGGGATTTGCCTGAATTGGTTCCTTATCTTCAGAAACTGCAAAACGGATCTGATTTAAGAAAAATAATCCATGAATTGATGATGCGGGAGTTTGCCGCTACAGGAAATATCCAAAATCCGGAACAAATTCAGTCCTTGTTTAAAATCATGTTCCTCCGCTTTCCAACGGCGGCGGAGGAAAAGGCATACCTTCAAACATCCATGACGCCTGATTATTTGATTCAACGCCTCATGTCAACGCGCGAGTTTCAAAGCCGATTGGAATACGCCGTATCAGAAAGCGCGTCCCCCTACCCGCAAGACGATTCTCCGGTCAAATTTTCCTGAAGTCCTGGTTTTCGAATTTGAATCAGATCAAACGTTACAAATGTCTTTTTATATTTCCCGATTTTTTTTCTGTTGACTGTGAATGTATGGATTTTTAATTGTTCCCCTCGAGCTTGTATCAAACTAATGTTTCCAATAAGGAACCCGAGAATGAAAATATTTCGCATATTGATCTTGCCGATAGTGATGCTTAATTTTTTTTTGCTATTCTCATTAAATAGGGAGGCTGATGGAATGAGTACAAACGATGGAATCCCTCGTTCGGAACATCCCAATCCGCAATTCATGAGATCGGAATGGCTCAATCTCAATGGATGCTGGGAATTTGCGGAAACTGATGAAGACGAATCAAGCCGTTTCTTATCGGATACGCCCTACCCGGAAAAAATCATGGTTCCCTTTTGCAGGGAAAGCAAACTTTCCGGCATCGGGAGAACCAAACCGGTCAAAAACGTCTGGTACAGACGCACATTCACAAAACCCCGGGATTGGAAAAGCGAAAGGATGATCCTTCATATCGGGGCTTGCGACTGGAAAACAGATGTCTGGGTGAATGGGCAGAAAGCCGGCGAACACACCGGCGGCAGCGTTTCCTTCTCCTTTGATATCTCCAGGTTCCTCCATCCTGATTCCAATACGCTTATCGTTCATGCATTCGACAATCCCTCGAGCGGAATTCAGGCGCTGGGGAAACAATCGCCGGATGGCGTCAGTCATGGCTGCATTTATACCGGAACAACAGGCATCTGGCAAACCGTATGGCTCGAAGGCGTGGGAATCAGCTCCATTCAATCCTTTGTCATCGATCCCCAACCGAAATCCAAGATGGTTTTGATTGATGCGCGCATCGATGGTTCGATCGAGGATTTGAAACTCTATGGCGCTATATTCAAGGAAGGAAATAAAATTGGTTATTCCGAGATTCCAGTACAAACGCAGAATAACGTACTTGTCATCGATCTGAAAAAATTCCGGTTATGGTCTCCTTCCGATCCCTTTCTTTACGATCTGACTTTGGGATTGATCCGAAACGGCGAACCTGTGGATATGGTTCAAAGCTATTTTGGAGTCAGAACGGTTGCCATTCAGGGGGCGTGCTACCTGATCAACGATGAACCGATTTTCCAGCGCACGGTTCTGGATCAGGGTTTTTACCCGGATGGCGTCTGGACCGCGCCCAGCGAAGACGCCCTGAAAAAGGACATCATGCTCTCCATGAATTGCGGATTCAACGGCGCCCGGTTGCATCAAAAGGTTTTCGAACCCCGTTTTCATTACTGGGCGGATAAACTCGGTTATTTAACTTGGGGGGAATACCCCAACTGGGGACTTCATTATACCAACCGGGAAATCAACAAACCGGTCATCGATGAATGGGTTGAAATCCTTGCCCGGGACAGAAACCATCCCTCCATTATCGGGTGGTGTCCCTTCAATGAAACTCCTCCGGAAGCCGGAAATATTCAATCCTCGATTTTCCATATTACGAAAGCCATCGATCCATCGAGACCCGTCATCGAATCGAGCGGATACGCCCATACGATTCCCGATCCGGAGGTACTGGACGCCCATGATTATAATCAGAATCCGGATTCCTTCCGTAAAATGTACGAATCCCGCTGGCTTTGCCTTCCGGAACGATACGGAATTTCACAATTTACCGGAGTTCCTTTCTTCCTCAGCGAATACGGGGGAATTGGATGGGATATCCAGAACAAGGGCTGGGGCTATGGCAACCAGCCGGAAAACCTCGAGGCTTTCCACAAACGCTTTGAAGGGCTCGCCTGGGCTCTGATGGATAATCGGTATATATTCGGGCTTTGTTATACCCAGCTCACGGATGTGGAACAGGAACAAAATGGACTTTACTATTATGACAGGGGCATGAAGTTCGATGTCGAACGTTTTAAAAAAGTCCTGAAACGAAAAGCGGCTTATGAAAAGAATCCGCCTTATGTTGTAAACCTTAAACAACGGGAATGGGAGGTTTTGACCGGCGCA
>JAFGFK010000424.1 GCA_016931135.1 Candidatus Sumerlaeota bacterium
GAGCCTTTCAGAACCACATACCCCCCGAATGGTATGGCGGATATGCAATACGTGGTTTCACCCTTTTTGATCTTGATCAATTTCTTTCCCATACCGATGGAAAAGGTCTCCACCCCCACTCCCAGAAGCTTGGCGCACAGAAAATGCCCGAATTCATGCGCCAGAATCGCCACACCGAATGTGAATATCACTGCGAGAATTCCAATTATACTCATAATGATTTTGCCGTCTCCCTTGAATTTCGATCCGCCTCGAGTATCTCGCCCAGGTCCGGATCGGATATGGTTTTGTGTTTATCGAGCGTTCCCCTGATAATTTGGGGAATCTGCATAAAAGAAATCTCCTTATCCAGAAAGCGTCTCACCGCTATCTCGTTCGCCGCGTTCAGGGCAACTGTTGCCGTTCCGCCTTCGCGGATCGCTTCATAAGCGTATGAAAGACATGGAAAACGCTCCAAGTCGGGTTTCTCGAACGTCAGGGCGTTTAGCGAGCACAAATCCAGAGGCTTTACGCCGTTCTCGTATCTTTCCGGGTAAAAAAGCGCGCTCTGGATAGTCAGATACATATCCGTTACGCTCAATTGCGCCAGAAGAGAACCATCCACAAACTCCACCAGGGAATGAATGACGCTCTGGGGATGGATCGCCACCTCGATTTGATCGATGGGCAGATCGAACAGGTGATGCCCCTCGATCACCTCGAATCCCTTGTTCATCAGCGTGGCGGAATCGATCGTGATCTTGTTTCCCATCTTCCATGTAGGATGCGTGAGAGCCTGTTCGGGCGTGACGCGCCCGAGCTCCTCTTTGGAAAGCTTGCGAAAAGGACCCCCTGACGCCGTGAGGATGATTCGCCGCAGTTTTGAAAGGGACTGCCCCATCAAACACTGGGCGACCGCATTGTGTTCGCTGTCGATCGGGCGTATGCGAACCCCTTTCTTCCGCGCCTTTTTCATCACAAGCGCCCCTCCCGTAACCAGGACTTCCTTGTTCGCAAGCGCCACATCGCATCCCTGCTCCAGGGCGAAAAGAGTGGGTTCCAATCCTGCAATCCCCACAGTCGCCGTTACCACGATATCAGGCTCGCACAGGGTAATCAATTCCTTGAGCCCCGCTTGCCCTGTGGTCAGTCTGATTTCGTATCTTTCCGCAAGCGCGCGCGCGTCATCGGCTTTTTCCGGGTTGGTTACGTTGATCGCCGCCGGATGAAATTCCTCGATCTGCCTGTTCAATAGATCGAGTTGACCATAAGTGGATAGTCCGCATACGCTAAAATGTTCGGAGAAGTCGCGCGCCACATCGAGAGTTCTGGTTCCGATCGAGCCGGTTGAGCCGAGTATCAGAATTTTATTCGACACAGGGAATTTCGCCTTTCACGCATATGAAATTAAAGGAATCTAACATTGTCCTTTGAAAATACAAAGAAAAAATTTCGGGAATGTTACCGGCGATCATGTTTTTTATTCCAGAGGCGCAAGAAGCGTGAAGGGATAATATGGAAGATTCCTCAATATCGTATAAAGAATGATGAGTCCTATCAGAATCCATGCGTATTTCATCTTGAGATCAGGCGCATGCCTCCTGACGCCGGTTATCATGTAACGGAGATGATGAACGCCGAACCAGGCAAGGGGAATGAGGAGGAATACCGTGAGAATATTGTTCGATATCGCCTTGATGATCCTTCCGTGCAGAAGATGATGGAGCGCCCGCGTGGAACCGCACCCCGCGCAATACAGCCCTGTCAATGAATGGAAAGTACAGGGAGGATAAACGGATTCCTTTCCCGGTGGAACCAGATACAGAAATATCCCGCCCATTACCATACCCCCTAATACGATCCCCGTAATGACCCGCTTCTGGTTCAGGGTCATGGTTTCTCCGGAGATATTTCCCTTGTCAAGTATCAATTCCATAATGCTTCAGAATTTGAACGGAAGCGGAAACGGAAACGGATTTTCACCCCGTATCATGAATACAATGAAAACGATCATATTGATGATTCCCAGGATAATATCAATCGATCCGAGAACGATCCCTATGATGGCGAGGGCTTCTCCCTTCCACCTTTCCGGATTCTCCCTGATCTCTTTTCTTGAGAGAATCCCCAGAATAATGGCTATGGGACCCAACGCCAGATTGCAGCAGCATAGCCCTAAAAAGCCGAAGATGATCGAGAGTACAGCCTTCATGGATGTTTCCGCGGCTTGCGATTGAAAGGGCGAGGGAGCGCCCTGATCCTGAACGTGCAGCTCCCCCTGGCAGTTCACGCACTTCCAGGCATTGTCGTCATTATGCGTTCCGCAACGGGGACAAAACATGTCCTGTTACCTCTTCCACGTCATTTGCGAAAATCTATGAAAAAACCTTCATCCAGGAAAGACGTAAGGTCAATATTTTTTTGATTTTCATTGAAGATCGTGAATGGCGCGAAGAATAGAATCCCCTTCATCACTTTCTGCCATCATTTGTATTGACGCAGAATAATGGATTATAATATATAAAATTAAAATTTGAACGAAATTAATAACTGCGCAATTGACACTTGGGGAGGAGGGTAATGGTCATGAAAAAGATACTTATTTTGCTTCTTTTCCTTAGCCTATCTCCTTTTGGTAAAGCGATTACATATTACGTGAAAACCGATGGGGACGACAATACTTCTGGAACCACCTGGCAAACCGCTTTTGCCACTCTCAGAAAGGCGCATTGCGTGGCGCGGGATGGCGATAAGGTATGGGTGGCGTGGGGCGTATACAAGGAGGCGTATGAAGTCGTAATTCCTTCCGGGGTTTGCTTTTACGGCGGATTTGCAGGAACGGAAAACCTTCTCCAGGAAAGAGATCTGACCACTTCTCGCACCATTGTTGATGGTAGTGATGGTAGTATTGGGAAGCACCAGGTTTTTAATAATGGCGGGATTCTGGATGGATTTAATATTACAGGTGGAGCCTGGGGTTTTCCGGGTAGCGCTGTATACAATTTGGGAAGAATGCAAAACTGCAGGATCTATGGGAATAATATAAGGGGAGTTTTTAATGCCGATTCAGGTGAAGTCGTAAATTGCATCATTTATGATAACCAGGCGACAAATGGGGGAGGGATTGACAATTATGGACTGGTGATTAATTGTACTGTCTTTCGGAACAAGGCTGAGTATGGTGGAGGGATCAGAAATTTCAACAACGGCGCTGTAATCAATTGCATATCCTGGAAAAACCGGGATCAGGATATCGCGGGCGGAACCATTCAATACTGTTGTTATGGAGAGGCGGATGGTGAAAATGGTAATTTTTCCGCCATTCCCCTTTTTGAAAACACCTTCGGAAATCCTATAGAAATGGATTTTCACCTGAAAAACGGATCTCCCTGCATCGATGCCGGAACGTCGAATACCGCCAAATTGCCCGAACTGGATATGGAAGCAAATCCCCGCCCCGGTGCGGATAACAAGGTCTGCCTCGGAGCTTATGAATCCCCGGATGAATATCTCCCCGGGGAACCGGTTCCTCCCAAAAGATTATATGTCAAAACCGATGGAAACGATGCGGATAACGGAACAAGCTGGGTTACAGCCTTGAAAACCCTGAAGCAAGCCGTCTCCCTAACATATTACAGAGACGATTATTATTATGAAATCTGGGTGAAGAATGGATCATATAAGGAAGGAGAGACAATTGATATCCCGAAATGGATTTCCCTTTTCGGGGGTTTTGGGGGAACGGAAAGCCTGCTCCATGAGAGAGATTCAGCCACTTTGCCCACAGTTGTTGATGGTAACTATGAAGGCTACCGGGTTTTTAATAATAAAGGGCTGTTGGATGGATTGTATATCACGCATGGAAAAGGTTCCCAAAATGGTTTCGGAGGCGGCGTATACAATTATGGCAGGATCCAAAATTGCAGGATTTATGAGAATAATTCCGAAAAATTTGGCGGGGGAATCTATAATAGAGATTCCGGCGAAGTGGCAAATTGCATCCTTCATGAAAACCAGTCTGAATCAGGCGGGGGAATCTGGAATGGTGGAATGGTCATCAATTGCGCCCTCGTTGGGAATATTGCTGAAACCGGAGGAGGAATCAAAAATTCAGGCGCTGTAATCAATTGCATATCCTGGAAAAACCTTGGAGACGATATCACAGGCGGTTCCATTCAATACTCTTGTTACGTAGAAGGGGATGGTGAAAACGGAAATTTTTCCGCTGTTCCCCTTTTTGAAAATCTCGCAGGAGACTTTGTTGAAATGGATTTTCACCTGAAAAACGGGTCTCCCTGCATCGATGCCGGTACATCGAATACCGCCAAATTGCCTGAACTGGATATGGAAGGAAATTCCCGCCCTGGTAAGGATAACAGAGTTTGCATGGGAGTATATGAGTCCCCGGATGAATATCTCCCCGGAATACCAGTATCTCCCAAAAGGTTATACGTCAAACTTCAAGGAAATGATGAAGATACGGGAACGAGCTGGAGTTCAGCATTGAAGACGATCAACAGGGCAATTGAAAAATCTTATAAAGATGACAATCTATATGAAATCTGGGTTGCAAAAGGAATCTATGACCTTTTTGAAACTATCGTTATTCCGAAATTGGCTTCTGTTTATGGGGGATTTGTGGGAACCGAAACGCTGCTCCATGAAAGAAATGTGGATGCCAATAAAACTATTATTCGGGGAGACGATTCTTTTCGCTGCATATTCAATTGTGGAACAATAGATGGATTTATTATCTCGGAAGGAGGCGCGGATTACGGTGGAGGAATCTATAATGACAAAGGGATCGTATCCAACTGTAGAATCAGTTGTAATTTTGCCAATTATGTCGGAGCTGGAATCTATAATGAATATGGCGCTGTCACTCATTGCTCGATCTTTGGAAACCATATATATAATTATGATCCTTATACAGATGAGGCTTATGGAACCGGATTATACAACGATCATGGGATTGTAGACGATTGCAGTGTTTACAGTAATTTTGATACCGTTGATTTATTTATTGATGGGGCGATTTATAATGATTGCGGGATGGTTTCTAATTGTAAGGTATATGATAACTCCACTAAAGGGATTTATAATGATTGTGGCGCTGTGACGGATTGTATCGTTTATGGCAATGCAGAAGAAGGCATTGAAATTTTTGATGGCGAAGTGGAGAATTGCAGAATCTTCGATAATGAGCGTGGCGGTATTATTAATGATTTTGGCAAGGTTGTAAACTGCGTTATTTACAGAAACAACGGTTGCGGGATCAAGAATTATTACGGATATTCCATCAATTGCACGGTTTATGGGAATTATAGTATTTATGGAGCCGGTGGTATCAGTAATTCTGTTGGATATGTTAGAAATTGCATTTCCTGGAACAACCTGCCTGGGGATATTGAAAATAGATGGAAATGGGATTATATGATGAAGGGAGTAATAAATTACACCTGTTTTGGATGCGCCCTTGATGATGATGAAAATTTCGGGATTCCTGATGGTCAGGGAAATTTCAGCGCCCCGCCCCTTTTTGAAAACACCTCCGGAGATATTTCCACATGGGATTTCCATCTGATAAACGGATCTCCCTGCATCGATAAGGGAAAGCGCGATGAATGTCCGGATCAGGATATTGAAGGGAATCCGCGCCCCGGTTCGGATGATAAGGTTTGCCTGGGCGCGTATGAATCCCCGGATGAATACCTTCCCGGCGTTCCCATACCTGCAATAAGGCTGTATGTCAAACCTGAAGGGAATGATGATGATGCCGGTACAAGCTGGATTACTGCGTTAAAAACCATGGATAAAGCGATAAAACGATCTCTGGAAAATGACTTTATATATGAAATCTGGGTTGCAGCAGGAACTTATCAGGAGGGAAAAACTCTCAATATCCCGGGTAAAGATTTTCTTTGCGGATCATTTGCGGGAACGGAAACACATCTCGGGGAGCGGGATTTATCTACCACACCCACAATCATCGATGGAAAAAGTATGTATCTGTGTGTGAAGAATGCAGGAATTGTCGATGGATTTTCCATCACAAAAGGACATGGCGGTGGTATCCAAAATGTCGCAGGTGGAAAGGTTCGACATTCCAGGATCTATGGGAATGTTTCCGATGGAAAAGGAGGAGGTATTAATAATTGTTTAGATTCAGATGTAATTGATTGCCTGATCTATGAAAATCAGGCGGAAAGAGGGGGGGGAATCTATAACGAGGGAAATGTGGGTAATTGTAAGATTTATGGCAACCATTCGACCAAAGAGGGTGGAGGTCTCTATAATTATGTAGAGGGAAATGTATCGAATTCCATCATTTATGCGAACCAGGGAAATACAGAGGGAGGGCTGTATAACGCAGGCAATCTATATAATTGTACAATCTATGGGAATCAATCTCCGGGAGAAGGCGGCTCCATCAACAATATATGTGGCTTTATTATCAATTCCATAATATGGAACAACTCCGAGAATGAAGTTACCATTGATAACCTCTTGTATTGTTGTTATGATAAAGCCGCGGTTAAGCCACCCAACATTTCCCTTGATCCGCAATTCATGAATACCTCGGGCGATCCCTCCACCTGGGATTTCCATCTACAGGATGATTCCCCATGCATTGATGCAGGACAACCGTGGGAAAGATATTATGATGGATGTCTCCCTCCGGGGAAAAATACCCTTAGGAACGATATGGGGGCGTACGGAAGCCCCGGTAATTGCAACTGGATTGTTAATGTCACAGCCCAAAATATCATGGATGTTCTCCTTGGAAAAAACATGCCCTCATGCGAATACAAATACTGTTCTGACAGGAATTCCGATGGAATCGTTGATATATCTGACCTGATCTTCCTGATCCTTTCCCCATAGATACTTCATGAAATCCGAATTATATATATAATTTTTGTATTTTTATATTTTCTCACGTTGATATTATTTACCACGCCAATGGCGTGGCGCCAAAACCACAAAGAAATAACACTTGGCGTTCATGACGACTTGGTTGAAGAGGTGGATGCGGTGGTCAAAAAACTCAAAACAACCCGCTCCGAATTCACCCGGAAAGCCCTTCAACAAGCCATTATCACTATAAAGGAACGGGAATTGGAGAGAAAACACAGGGAGGGATACAGGAAGCATCCTGTGACAAAAGATGAATTCCGAATCTGGGAGAAGGAACAAAAATGGGGGGATGAATGACGCGCGGGGAAATAAAATCGGTTCTCTTATCACTAGTCTTTCTCATAAGAAAATGGAAGAAGTCCGCAAAGCAATAGAATTTGCCCTCGGTTTGTGAATATACGAATAGGGGAGCATACTACCTTATTAACATGTTTCTCTTTATCCCATTCAGGTCTTGACACATCGCGCCACCTTTTTTAAGATCCTTTATTGAATTGATTGATAAAAATGAGTTATCTATATGGGGCAAAGATATGAGAGAAGATGAATTACTCAAGAGAATAACCTTCAATCCCGATATCTTCGGAGGAAAACCGATTATTCGTGGAAGACGTCTTGCCGTTGAACATGTCCTGTCAATGCTTTCCTCTGGAGACAATGTCGATATTATTCTTGCGGGATATGACTGGTTGGAACCCGAGGATATCCAAGCCTGCCTTGTTTACGCCCATCGCCTTGTAGCTCATGAACGCGTCGAAACTTTTCTTATGGAGAATATCCAGTGAAAATCCTGATGGATACCTGCGTATGGGGTGGAAACAGAGATGTCTTTTCTTCAGCGGGTTGTGATGTGGTATGGGCAAGTGATTGGCAAAAGGATCCGGGAGATAAGAAAATTCTTTCCAGGGCATATAAGGATTGAACGCTTATGAGTAAGACATTCGACCAGGGAAAAGATGAAGTCGCAAGGCTGTGTCAATACTTTGCCGCCAACCGGCAGTCCTTCCTCGCCCCAGGAGTCAAGGAAGCCCACATCCGACAATCACTCATAGACCCTTTTTTCAATGCCCTTGGTTGGGATGTACGCAACGAATCCATGGCAGCGCCCCAATATCGCGAGGTCATCACAGAAGACAGTCTGGACGTTGAAGGACAACAAAAGGCGCCCGACTACACCTTCCGCGTCGGCACATTGCCGAAATTCTACGTCGAAGCCAAGAAGTGCGGCATCAATATCAGCGCCGATCCCGCACCAGCCTATCAACTTCGCCGCTACGGCTTCAGCGCCAAACTTGCCCTGTCCATCCTGACCGATTTCGAAGAGCTGGGAGTGTACGATTGCGCCTCTCGCCCGAGACCAGGCGAAAAGGCAAGCCATGCGCGTATCCAGTATTTCACATTCGCCGAGTATCCTGACCGTTGGCAGGAGATTTGGGATGTGTTCTCTCACAAGGC
>JAFGFK010000048.1 GCA_016931135.1 Candidatus Sumerlaeota bacterium
CGGGAACGCAGAAACCGCGCCTCCGCAGAAGCCAAAATCTCCAGCAAACTGGCGGGAACCGATACCAAGGTCCAGGAGGAGGAATTTCTCCGTTACGCTCAAACCAGCAAGGCAAAAAACGAATTCGAAAAACTCGTCGGTCTTTCATCAACCGAAACCGCGCCTCTTCCCGATGGCAAGGCAAAACCCGAAAAGGAAAAGAAAACCTTGCTGCCCGAAGAATAATCGCTGTTCCCTTATTTAAAAAAAACGGAACGGATCGATCATAGTAAATTTTTCTTAAAGGAGTATTAAAATGAAATCGCGCCTCTTATCAAAAACCGCTCTTCTCTTGATCTTGTGCAGCCTGTTTTGCATGAATCTCAACGCCCAGGAACCGCCCTCCTTTTCTCTCGCCTGGAGCGAATATCCCTCCTGGAGCGCCTTCGGAGTCGCCCATAAATACGGCATGATCAACGGGCATAAGGGAAAACAGGGACCCATCGAGGCTAAATGGAACGTGGATATCGAGCTCATCGAGGCGGAATATGACCCCTGCATCACCATGTACGGTTCCGGACAATGCGACGCTGTTTGCATCACGAACATGGACGTTTTGAACCCGGGTCTCAGTAGAAAATCCGTCGCCATTCTCCCCACATCCACGAGCTTTGGCGCTGACGCCTGCATTGTTGTCGATACTATCGCCACGGTAAAGGACCTGAGGGGAAAAAAGATATATGGACTGGCGAAAACTGTATCGGAGTATTGCTTTGTGCGGAATATCGAGATTCTGAAGGAAAAGGAAAAAGACTTTTCCTTTACCAATATGGACCCCGGCGCAGCAGCGCTTGCCATGCAGCAGAAACAAAAAGGCTATGATGCCATCATGGTGTGGAATCCCTTTGTGCTCGAAACGCTCAATAAGAGAAAGGATGTCAAGACGCTTTTCGATTCCACATCCATACCGGGCGAGATCGTCGATATGGTGGTCATGGCGCAAGCCTCTCTGGATAAGCCCGGAGGCGACAATTTCGCCTGCGCCGTTATAGAAGCCTTTTACGAGATCAACAAAAAAATGGTGCATCCGGAAACGCGAGACGACGCCCTTGTCTCCCTCGGTGAGAAGTTTTCCAACCTGGATTTGGAATCCATGAAGACCGTTGTCAAACAGACGAAATTCTTCGGAACGCCGGAGCAAGGCGTGGAAATCCTGGAAGGGGATAAGATGAGAAAGGAGATCATGCCCCGCGTGGTGGATTTCTGCGTTTCCCATGATATTGTTCCCAAAAAGCCCGCCATCGGTTATGGGGATAAAACCGTGGGGGGGGCGGATGCAGACCTGCGCTTTGACGCCCGTTATATCAAGCGCTTCGTGGAGATGGGAAAGCAGAAGGAAAAAGCCCCCAAGCCCGGGAAGGCGGATGAAAAAAAATCCGATAAATCCGAAAAGTTCGGAAAGTCTGAAAAAAAACGGGAAGATAAATGATTCGTAATCCGATTAAAAAAAAGTGGGCTGTTTCTCTCGGGATTCTTTCTATCCTTATTCTGGTGGGGGGCTACTCCCTTCTCTCTCATTTTCAGCATAAAGCCAATCCCGATGATACAACGATCCCGGGCTGGAGGCAACTTTCCGAGGGTGTGAAGAAAGCCTTCAAACCGAACGACCGCACCGGAGAAGTCTGGGTTCTGGATGACGTCAAAGCGACTTTCTTCCGCCTTTTCCTGGGGATGTTTTTCGGCATTGCCGGCGCCATTGTTCTGGGACTCCTTATGGGATGCTTCAAGATATTTGAAAGCTTCCTGGTTCCCCCGCTTTCCCTGATTGCCAAGATTCCCCCAACCGCAGCCCTGGCGGTTTTCTTTGTCATGGTGGGAACCGGAACCAACATGTATGTCATGATGATCGCCTTCGGCGTGCTTCCCATTCTCGCACAGACCGTTTATCTCTCCGTGAAGGATGTTCCTGAAGAACTTCTGCACAAGGCTTACACCCTGGGCGCCACTCAAACCGAGGTCATCTGGAATATCATTTTTCGTTTTATCCTGCCGAGATTCATCGATGCCATACGGCTGCAGATCGGTCCCGCCATGGTGTACCTTATAGCAGCGGAAATGGTGTGCGGGGATGTGGGCTTCGGCTACCGCATCAGGCTTCAATCCCGGCTCCTGAATATGAGCGTGGTATATCCTTATCTTGCCCTGCTTGCGTTTTTTGGTTTTGCCATAGATTACAGCCTGAGGCTTCTCCAGAAAAAGGCGTGCGCATGGTATGCCGGTTGAACCCGGCAGATTTGTTCATTGGGAAAAGCCGGCTGGAGATTTTTCAAACTTGAGGTAAAATATTTTTGGCAAATCATATTACACTCGAATGCAGAAACATATGCCACTGGTTTGTGGAAACCAGGCATGTATTATTTGACGTGAACTTTTCCATCATCAGGGGAGAGGTGGTTTCCCTCGTAGGCCCCAGCGGATGCGGAAAATCCACGCTTCTCCGGGCGATTGTCGGAACGCATCCCCCCAGAAAGGGAAAGGTTGTAATTTTCTCCGATCTTCTCGAACCCCCGGAAATGGAAGTGACTCAACCCGGACGCGACCGGGGCATCGTTTACCAGAGATACTCGCTTTTTCCCTTTCTTACCGCGCAACAGAATGTCGCCCTGGGGCTTATGCTCGATCAAACCACGATTCCCTTTCGCCTTTTTCATCCCCTCAAGTGGAGAAGACTTAGAAAGGAACACCTGGAGCAGGCTGCCGATCTCCTTGAAAAACTGGGGCTCGCAAATGCTATCAATCTCTACCCCCACGAACTCTCCGGCGGCATGTGCCAGCGCGTAGCCATTGCGCAAGCCTTGATCATGGAACCGGAAATCCTTCTCCTCGATGAACC
>JAFGFK010000425.1 GCA_016931135.1 Candidatus Sumerlaeota bacterium
AAAAAGGCGAAGATTTTCTTCACATCATCCTTTGTCATGGGCCTCCGTATTCCCCGTTTGTCAATCTGGGATCTGGGAACAAGAACCCGCGAATTGCTGGCTTTGAAGATGTAATAATTCTCTTCCTTGCCATCCACGGCCATTCTTCGGATTCCCTCCAGCTGGCATATACCGACTGTGGGTTCCACGACTGTTTCATTGACCTTGAAATCAAAGGCCGCCTTTGCGCTTTTGGTTTTCCTTTTTGCCATTTTTTTCATCCCTATTGTGTAATATGAAGGGGCAATATTTGCGAAAGTCCCCTACTTTTTCTTCCATTCCACGATTTTAGCGTCTCCCCAGAGATGTTCCAGGTCAAAATAACGCCGGCTCTCCTCGTTGAAACAATGAAAGATGACATCTCCGTAATCCAGAACGCGCCACGAGCTGGCATCCGTTCCATCCATACCGATGAGGGCGACATCCTCTTCTTTCATTTTACGTTCGATTTCTTCACACATGCCGCGGAGATGCTGCATGGTTTGCCCTGTCGCCAGTACGAAAAAATCCGTAAGGTTGCTTATCTTACGCACATCGAGCGCCAGAATATTCTCCCCTTTTTTATCATCGGCGATTCGCGCAATTTTCAGCGCCTTTGTTTTGGTTCTCAATCCCTGTTATTCCTCCTGCTGTACATAGGCTTGAAGGGCTTGCAGCGCCCTGGGGTGTACAGGTTTTCCCCGGGTCCTGACATGATCGATCTTTTCTTTCATAATGATCCCGAAGGCGGCCTCCCAATCCGTGAAAACCAACTTCCTGATGGCATCCACGCCGTCGAATCGCCTGTTTGGTTCGATGTAATCGGCAATAAAGAGCAGTTTTGCCATTCGATCCATACGAGGCGCGCCGGTCGGATGATACCTGACTGCAGCGTCAATCATAGTATCATCTATATCAAAAACGTCTTTCAGCATGTATGCAGCCAGCTGCGCATGCCAGATACCTGGATAGGTAATGTCCTCCTTAGGAAGAAAATGCCCGGATTCTTCCAAGATCTCCCGGATTCGCCCGGGAGTCCACCCCCTGGCGCAGTCGTGAACCAATCCGCAGATGGCAGCCGCCTCAAGGTCCACCTCCAGCAATTGCGCCAATTGAAGGGAGGCGTGGTAAACCCCCAGGGAATGAAGAAGCCTCTCCCTGTCCAATACTTCTTCCAGGTATTTGATGATATAATCCAATTTCGATCGAATCGAAACCGGATGGATATGCCTTTCGTTAAGATGAATCATTACTGAAATGAATTTTTGCCCAAAACTTATGAAACGATTCAAGTCTTTTTTTGTTTTTTTCCTTGAAATCGTTATATAAATAAGTAAATAAACTCATTTATCGTTTTGAGTAAAGGGAAAAAACATAAAAAGTAGGAGAGGTGGCCGAGTGGCTGAAGGCAGCTGCCTGCTAAGCAGTTGAAGGGGGTAAACTTCTTCCCCGGGTTCGAATCCCGGCCTCTCCGCCATTCCCATTTCTCGGGGTAGGAAGGGTATTTATGAGTTCCAAAAAAAGGAAAAAAAGACTTAATATGGACACTAAGGAAGGAGATGAAGCCATGGAAAATGAAAACCTGTTAAGCAATGAGGACTTGATCGCTCTGGTTAAGGAAAAGATCGATGAAAAGAACGAGGTAATCAAAGAACAGCAGATGCAGATTCAGGATCTTCAGGATAAATTGGCTAACCTTGAAAAAGAAAATGACAAACTGAAAGAAAGCCAGAGACAGCGGGAAGAACTGGTAAAAAAGATTTCCTCCATACTGGAATAATAGCGTCCCGCTTCTTCATAAGTTCCTGTCAAATTAACCTTTTTTTACTTTTTCCCCGGAAAGGGAAGATGTTTAAGTTGATTAATTTCAGACTTCCACATAGTTTTTCGTTCCTGTTCCTCGTGTTTTTGACCTGTCTGTTTTCCACTGGATGCGGGCAAAAAGGTCATCTCCGCGTCAATCCGGAATTCTCGGTTAATCTGGCTATTCCTGATCAGAAGTACCCTCCCCTCAAACAACTCAGCGCTACAGGGAAGGAGGCTTTCGAGATTTACGGAAGACCGGATTTCGTCCGGCTTTGGTGGAGCAAAGATGGTCGTATCCACCGTTTTCTGGAAGTGGACCGGGCTTTGCAGAATAAGTCCTCTATTTACAGGCTTCGACATTCGTGGATCTATGTGGATAAGAAAATCGAGATTGTTTTCTCCACTTCAGGATCATCCACCTACAAAGAATTGCCCATCACTGATAAAATCCAGACAATCTGCGCCTATGGAGACCCCGAAGATATTAAAAGATTATCCGAGGAAAAACCATTGAGGGAAAACTGGAGTTATTACAGCATTGGCTTGATCCTCATGTTTGAGGATGATAAACTCATCAAGGAACAAAGACACAATCCCATGGGCGCTTTTATCAAACGCTAGCCTTTCAATGGGAACTTCATATTACAGGGACAAGGCGTCATGCTCATAGATGACTTGGAGTATATTCTTCTATCGGAACAGGATATTCAGAAGCGCGTCACAGAAATCGCAGCGGAAATCGACAGGGATTATACGGGGAAAGACCTTGTTCTTGTTTGCATTCTGAAGGGCGGCATCATTTTTTTATCCGATCTTACCAGGCAAATTACCATACCACACGCCTTTGACATGGTGGGAGCGGAAAGCTATGGCGCTTCAACCACTTCATCCGGTCATGTCATCATCACAAAAGATGTCCAGATGCCGCTAGTGGGAAGAGACATCCTCCTGATAGAGGATATTTATGATACAGGGAGTACCCTGAAAGTGGTCAGGGAATTGCTCCAGGTTCATACGCCCCGCAGCGTGGAAGTCTGCGCCCTATTGTGGAAGGAGAAAAAGGACAGGACGCATCAGGTTCCAGTGAAATATGTCGGTTTTAAAATACCGGACGTATTTGTTGTGGGATATGGACTCGACTTCAACGAAAAATACAGAAACCTGCGTTCTATCGGCGTATTGAAGAAGGAAATATATATTTAGATTCAATGTATGCGAGTACTTGGCGGCGATAAGAAGGGATTCATATTGAAAACGAGAGGTGGTGGGCTTACCCGCCCGCTTGCCGCCCGCGTCAAAACATCTCTTTTCTCCATTATTTCCGGCGAGATTCCCGGTTCGGATTTCCACGATTTTTTTGCCGGAAACGGCGCCGTTGGAATAGAAGCCCTGAGCCGCGGCGTTTCCAGGGCGTCATTTTATGAAAAAAATCCGGTCTGCGTCAAAATCATAAAGGAGAACCTTGAACGCTGCGGACTCGTTCCCAAAGCAGCGATATGCCTGGGCGATGTCCTGAAAATTATCCGGCATAAAAGGATATCCATCGCAAAACCGGGAATCGCCTTCCTCGGTCCTCCCTACGATTCAAACCTGGGGCGCGAGACCATGCTACTTCTGGGGCGGATGGGCATTGATTTTTCCCTGATCATAGTGGAGGTCAGGAAAAAGGAGATTCTGGAATCTCGATACGGCGTGTATCATCTGTTCCGTGATGAATATTATGGCGAAACGAGGTTGGGATTTTTTCGGGCGGGCGCTTCTTGACTCCGTCGATGGAAATCCGGAGAGATGTTTTAGGGATGGTTCCCCGATTTAAAGATGCGCCCCTTTCCCGCCCTTTTTGAAAAAAAGTAGTTGAAACCTCTGCAATCACAGAGAAATAATTTATCCGCTTTTTTTAGAAACGCAAAAAATGTATCCTTGAAAAAATTTATCATTTCAGAATAGGATGTGGTAAGAATGAAGAAAAAAATATTAATGGCATGCGCCCTTTTGGGATTATTGACTCCAGGTTTTTCTCAGGATATCATTATTGAGTCCCGCTCCGAAGGAAAAAATTATTCCTGGTACAGCGAGACGTCAGGCAGTTGGTCGGACAGCGTTGCCAAAAGCCTCCTGGATGACATTTCCCCGGAATCCATCGGTTCCCGCTTTGTCATCATCGATGGCGGACCAGTTCCCGCACAGGCAAAATTTACGCCCGTCCTTCCCATGGAAGGAAAATACGATATCTTTGTCACCTGGGGCAGGAGCGGAAATGCAATGAATGTCAAGTACATCATCAATACCGGATCCGCGGAGGAGGTTAAATACCTCGATCAGGCGGGGTGGGGTGGTTCTCTTGTTGGCAATGCCTTTATATGGCATCACCTCGGAACTTATGATCTCCCCGCAGGCAATAACGCCTATGTTATAGTGGACGCCTCAGAAGTTACCGGAAAACCCAGCCCGGAAAACAGCGGCAGGGTTTATTCCGACGCCGTGAAATTCTCCCCTTACGATCCATCCGCTCCGCGCCCCGCCGAATCCGCTTCTTCCAGCGTCCAGACAGCAAGCGCTCCGGCATCTTCAGGATCTACTTCCTACGATCAATCCTCCTCTCCGTTTGGATCCGCTCCTTCCACATCCTCCCCGGTTCCTTATACAAGTTCCGCATCTCCTTCATTACCTTTTGTACCCCTTGGCGGTACAGCGTCTCAACCAGGAACCACTTCCCAGCCTTTTTCACAACCTGCCACGCAACCCGCTTCCTCCCCATTCGGGCAGCCGGATACATCTTCTGCTCGAACGTTTTCCTCACCCTTTGGACAACAGGCATCGACATCAGCCCAAATGACTCCTTCACCGTTCAGCCAACCTGGCGTGACCTATTCCCAGGCTACCCCATCCCCGTTCAGCCAGCCCGGAACCCCCTTTTCCCGGGAAACGCCATCGCCCTTCAGCCAGCCGGGCGCATCATTATCCCAAACAACATCCTCGCCGTTCGGACAGCCAGGGACAACCGTCGCCCAGGCAACGCCCGCGGCGTCCACCGTTTCCAGTTATCCCTTTTCCAATCTTACCGCATCGACTCAGCCCGGATCTTCCGTTCCCCAGGCAACCGGTTCCTTGCCCCCTATCCAATCCACAGGTTCCATCCAATGGTACGCCTCCTACAACGAGGCGATTCAGGCGGGTGGCGCCACAAATAAAAGCATTATGCTCTTTTTCCGTTCCGCCCTCGGAAAAAGCTCCAATATCATGGAGAATGAAGTATTGAACAATCCCCAGGTGAAAACCATCCTGATGCAGGATTTTGTTTGCTGCAAGCTGGACATCACGCAGAACAGACCTATATGCGATTATTACAGTATCTTCAAGGCGCCAGTTCTGGTGTTTCTTGATTCTCGGGGATATTCCCGCGCCCGGATTGACAGCCTCCTCGATCCCGAGGAACTTGCCCGGGAACTGCAGAAATACAAATAATCACAGAACCTCAAACAGGGCGCATCCTGACTCCGTTACCAACGCCCCCTTCCGCAAACCCTGACGACCATGCAAGTACGAGCGCCCGATGGGATCATTCCGCATAAAAATCCGGCGCCTGCGTATAAGTTTTCAGTTTTTCAGGGAATATTGTTTATCAACCAATGCATTTTCATACGGAAATATCCAGTCTTCATTCTTCAAATTACGACTTGGCGGGATGGATTTTCATTGGAATCGCCCCCCGATTTCAGGATGTTTAGGTAACGGAGCGAAGGTGCGCCCCACACTAAAAAAACATGAAAAATCTACTTGTCATTATGATATAAAAGAGTAAAAATATTTTATTAGTTTTGTCTTAGTATGATTGCCTGAAAATATTTAATCTTTCGTGAATTTTTGCGGTTTCCAGGGGGAAAGGCGCGTATCGTCCCCATGGAAAAAGATGATAAAGGTTCTTGTAACAGGAGAAAAAACGAGATGAAAACCCAAAGGGAAAGAATCCTTCCCCAGGATATCGGGGAGGAGATGAAAACCTCATATATTGATTACGCCATGAGCGTCATAGTAGGAAGGGCTTTGCCCGATGTGCGCGACGGTTTCAAGCCGGTTCATCGCCGGATCGTTTATGCCATGAGAGAGCTCGGGCTTTATCCGAACCGCCCGTACATGAAATGCGCCCGCATCGTCGGCGAGACCATGGGTAAATATCACCCTCACGGCGATGCGGCGATTTACGACACCCTTGTCAGAATGGCGCAGGATTTTTCCATGCGATATCCCCTTATTGATGGACAGGGGAACTTCGGCTCGCTGGATGGCGATCCGCCGGCTGCGTATCGTTACACGGAAGCGAGGCTTGCGCACATATCCGAGTCGCTTCTTGTCGATATCGATAAAAACACGGTCAATATGCAGCCAAATTATGACGGAAAGAACATGGAGCCCGAGGTTCTCCCGTGCGCAATTCCCAATCTGCTGATCAACGGTTCCTCCGGCATTGCCGTGGGAATGGCGACCAATATTCCGCCTCACAATCTGGGCGAGGTTATCGACGCCCTGATCATGGTGATCGACAATCCCGAGGCGCAGCTGGATGAGATCATGAAAGTCCTGCCGGGACCGGATTTCCCTACAGGATCTTATATTTTTGGCAGAAAGGGAATCATCGAGGCATACAAAACAGGCAGGGGAATCATTACGCTCCGGGCGCGCATCCGCACGGAACAACTCGCGCACGGCAAAGAGGCGATCGTCATAACCGAACTCCCCTACGGAACAAACAAAGCCAAGCTGCTCGAGGAAATAGCGGATCTGGTCAAAAATAAAAAGATCCAGGGTCTTTCCGATCTCCGGGATGAATCCGATCGCGATGGCATCCGTATTGTATTGGAGCTGAAAAAGGGGGAGACTTCGCAGGTCATCATCAACAACCTCTATAAACATTCCAAGCTTCAAGCGTCATTCGGGATCATTTTCCTCGCCATCGTGAATGGAAGACCGCGCTATCTGTCGCTTGTCAAAATCCTCAAATTGTATCTCGAGCACCGCGTGGAGGTGGTCAAACGCCGCACCCAGTATGATCTGGAAAAAGCGGAGGCGCGGCTTCATATTGTCGAAGGTCTCGTGATCGCGGTCAATAACATCGACGAGGTCATCCGCGTAATCCGCAAGTCCAAAACCGTGGACGAAGCCAGGGATCAGTTGATGGCGAAGTTCGATCTTTCCCGGATACAAGCGCAGGCGATCCTGGATATGCGCCTACAGAGGCTGACCGGTCTCGAAATCCAGAAATTGAAGGATGAACTCAAGGAATTGAAGAATACCATCAAGGAATTGAAATCCATTCTGGCGTCGCCGGAGAAAATCCTTCACATTATACGGGAAGAACTCCTGAACATCAAGACAAGATTCAACGACGCCCGTCGCACGGAAATTGTGGATTCCACGGAAGATTTGACCATCGAAGACCTCATAGCAGAGGAAAATATGGTGATAACCATCAGTCACCAGGGGTACATCAAGAGAACGCCCACCTCGCTTTATCGCCGCCAGAAGCGGGGAGGACGCGGTATAACGGGAATGGAAAGCAAGGAAGGGGACTGGGCGGAAAACGTGTTTGTCGGCACCACGCACAATTATCTTTTGTTTTTCACGAACCACGGCAGGGCGCACTGGCTCAAGGTTTATGAAATCCCCCAGGCAGGCCGCGCCTCAAAGGGACGACCCATCGTGAATCTCCTCACCCTTGAGGAGGGGGAAAAAGTACACGCCGTCATTCCAGTAAAGGAATTCGACGACAAGCATTTCCTTGTCATGGCGACCAAAGAAGGCATGGCGGTTAAAAACGCCCTTTCCCTTTATTCCAACCCGCGCAAGATCGGTATCAAAGCCATCAAGATCGCGGATAACGACGAACTGATCAGCGTGCGGATGACAACGGGGCAACAGGAGGTGTTCATCGGAACCATGAAAGGACAGGCGGTTCGTTTCCATGAAACCGACATTCGTCCGAGTGGACGCGATACCCAGGGAGTGATCGGCATTCGCATGGAAAAGGGAGACGAGGTCATTGGGATGGAGGTTCTGCGTCCCAATTCCACCATCCTGACTGTATGTGAAAACGGATTCGGCAAAAGAACCATGGCGGAAGATTACCGTCTGATCCACCGGGGGGGCAAGGGCGTCATCAATATCAAGGTCACCCAACGCAACGGCGATGTAATCAGCATCAAGGAAGTCATTGATGGAGACGAACTCATCATGCTGACGCAGCAGGGGATGTCCATACGTTGTCATGTCAAGGATATCCGGGTAATTTCCCGCAACACCCAGGGCGTGATATTAATCAACCTTCAGGAAGAGGACAAGATTGTCGCTGTAGCCCGGATCGAGGAAAAAGAGGAAGAACTGGTAGCCGGAGAAGAGGAAGAGATAGAAGAAGGAGAAGAAATAGAAGAAGAGGAAGCGGAAGAAGGCGGGGAAGAGAAAAAGGGAAAAAAAAAGGATGAAGAATCCGGGGAAGAATGACCCGGTTGAAACATTACCAGAACAATGAACATTTCCAAACGCCATTCCTATTCATTCAATCCATCCGCGCAGGAATAAAAATGTGAGGTTGCGGCCATCGGGGCTGCCTTCGATATATTCGGAGGGACGCCAGGAGTCCTGCCGAACGATCAATCGGGGTAATGTATGAGTACGGGTAATCCTCACGGGTATCCGGATATGCAGGTATCCTTTATCCTGAAATAGGGAAAATTCGTCCTTTTCATCGTGAAAGTTGAACTTCATCAAGACATGTTTTGCCGGATAGGGATTTCTGTAACCAATAATATGGACAACATACTTACCAGGCTCGAGGGAAGGGTGGAAGCGAATTTTAGAGATTTCGCCGTTTCCCCAGCGGTAGATACGATTATCCTTGCCCATTTCCAGGACCGACCAGCCTTCATATATTTTCTGATCTTCAGGAAGAGCCATCGCCAGTGCGTACGGCGGGATTTGGGGAAAAGATGCGCGAATTCCATCCGCCAGAATTTTTCTTGCGTCTTCATGCCTGTAATCGAGCAGGATGTAATTTCGGAAAGGCGAAAATTTGGGGGAATACTCCTTTATGACTAATCCGTAAGACAATCGACCCGAGGAGATCAGTTTCATAATCATCTCATCGCGAACAGGCCGGATTTCCTTCCAATTATTCAAATCGAGGAGGAATACATCCCGTACCTGCGGGGGAACGCTGCCCAGTTCATCCGTCGTTTTTACCTTGTAATCCTTCAGGTTTTCCGGAAAATAATCGATCAATTCCGATGGGAAGACATAAAGATCGGAACCATTATCAGGGAAAAAACGGATGTTGTCTGTTTTCCACTGGTAAAGCCCGCCCCGGGTTTCGATATCCTGCATCCAGAATTGCCCTCCGAAGGAACACAGAAACCATGGGGCAAGGATCAGGACAATAAGAATCCAATGGAGTTTCATTCTTTTGCCCGCCCATAGCGCGGCAGCCACAAGACCCCATGTCCAGATCGGAACAGCCAGGCTCGGATAACGGGGTCCATGAAAAATCTTTATTCCGAAAAGAGAATCCAGAAGAAAAAGAAGGAGAATATAATAGATGCATATAACCGAAGCCAGAAGCCCTGTTTTCAGGAGAAACGAATCGTCTTTTTCCCCAGGCTTTGTATAAATCCCTCCCCAAAGCGCGCATCCCCAGGGTAATAAAACGCTGATGATCCCTGCAACATATAAAAGAGCGTCAACAGACATTGATTGGAATACAGGCAGCGGTCCATAGGGAAACCAGAAGAAAAACACCCGCAAGAAATTGGCAAGCGTGCACGGCGTCATCCATAAACGATTTTGCGATTGAATACCCGCCAGACGCTCCCTTACCAGCAACAGCCAGGGAAGAAATAAAATCAGCGCCAGGATATGGGCGATCATGCCGGGATAAAATACGGAAAAAATCTTTTTTTTCCGCTGGATGCCAAGAAAAAACCAGGCAAGAGTCATGGAACATAAAAGCAATGCGCCAAGAAAGTTGAAACAGGAGGCGACAAGGGCGAGCAGGATATAAACAATCCATACGCCTTTCTTGATCCTGCTGCGAAAGGAAGATTTTGGTTCGTCCCCTCTTTCCTGGACACGTTTCCAAATCAGGACAATGATCATGAAACAGACAAACAGGGCAAAGGAAGGCGTAGCGTAACTGCGTATCTCCTTGGTTATATGAGCCGCCATGGAGCCTGACAAAACAGCCCATGATAAAAGAGTTCCCTGGAAATTTCCCAGAAGATTCCTGCAGCCAAACCATACGAATATACTGAATATCATCCACATCAGAAGATTCAGAAGCCTCGCCCAGAAAAGCCTCGGGAACAAAGACAGATGATTTCCGATTCCAATCCATATCTTCAGAACAAGAAAATATAAATTATCGTGCTGCGCATCGTAATAGACAATCTCGGAAACGGGTTTATGCGCCATCATAACGGAATAAATCTCATCCACCCAGAAACTGTTTTCCTCCCGCGCCCGCATGATTTTAAAGGGAAGCAAAACCGCCCAGAGGAGCAAAAGCCCCTTCCAACCGCCCCGGAAACAAACGAATTGCCCGAAGAAACCCCGCTCCCGCGGATGCTCCTTTCTCCCTGCGTTATTTATTTCCATCATGAACGGTTTTCCCGATTCCTTATTTGAATTGTTTCAGTTCAATACATTCGATCTTTTTGGATGTCAAGTTCTGTAGAGATCACGGGGAGAACCTTAAGAAAACCATATTGATGAAATCTTTTGTTTCCCCGCGCATCCTCCTCCTTCGTTACGCCAGGGGCGTAACTTCCTCCTTCTTCCCAAGAGATGGAACTTCAGGGGATAAATCGGAAGACAGGCGTGTTCCCTCCTCCTTCGCTAAAGCTACGGAGGATAAAGTGGTAAAAAAGCGTCTTTGAATATATTCACACAGATTACATAACAAAGGGCGCATCTTGCTCCGTTACCAAACCATCCTGAACAAATGGTTGACAGTTACATTCACGTTCTCTATGTAAAATACACGATATTAGCGCCGAATTTCATCATGTTTTCTCACGCCAATTTTTCGAACTATCGCCGCCATGAAGCATGATATGAAATCTCCATCCTTTTCGCTCCTCATCAAACCCGCTTCGGCGGATTGCAATCTTCGCTGCGCCTATTGTTTCTATCTCTCCAAATCCTCTCTTTATCCGGAAACCAAAATCCACCGCATGAGTGATGATGTCCTGGAACGCCTCATATCGAGTTATATGCAAACCGATCAGCCCCAGTATAATTTCGGGTGGCAGGGAGGGGAACCCACGCTGATGGGCGTGGATTTCTTCAGAAAGATCATCCAGCTTCAGAAAAGGCTCGGTAAGCCGGGATCAATCGTCGCCAATGGATTGCAAACCAATGCGGTATTGATAGATGATAAATTCGCCGAATATCTGGCGCGGTACAAATTTCTCGTGGGCGTCAGCATCGATGGACCTGAGGAATTTCATGATACCTTCCGCAAAACCCCGGATGGGAAGGGTTCCCATCAAAAGGTTCTATCCGGAATCGCCTGTATGAAACGACGCAATGTCCCATTGAACGCCCTGGTAGTTGTCAATTCCCTGAACGTACATTACCCTAAAGAAACCTTTGATTATCTCTGCGACCTGGGCTTCGAATATCACCAATACATTCCCTGCGTTGAATTCGATCCGGAGGGAAACATGCGTCCCTGGGCAATCAACGGGGAACAATGGGGGACATTTCTCTGCGCCCTTTTCGATGAATGGTACGACAAGATCAACAAGGGCGTCTCCATCCGTTTTTTCGACTCGATCCTTGAATACCTCGTTCTGGGAAACAAAAACATCTGCTCCATGCGAGAGACATGCGACGCCTATTTCATGGTCGAGTATAACGGCGATGTATATCCGTGCGACTTTTTTGCGGAACCGGAATGGAAACTCGGCAACATCATGGAAACCTCGTGGGAGAATCTCCTGCAATCATCGAAACGCCTTGAATTCGCAAATTTAAAAAAACAGGTCAACCCGGCGTGCAAAACGCGCCCCTGGTTTGAATTTTGCGCAGGAGATTGTTTGAAACGCCGTTTTTATGGGAATACGAATCCCCAAAACATCAGCTGGCTTTGCGCGGGTTGGAAGATGTTTTACAATCATGCCCTTCCAAAGCTGCAGAAACTCGCGGAAAAAATAAAATCGAGAAATCAGAAGGCTCGTTCGTCTCCATCCGAAAAACCCGGGCCCAACTCCCCCTGCCCCTGCGGGAGCGGTCTGAAATACAAACACTGCTGCGGAAAACCATCTAACAGGAGGAAACCATGAGAATCATATTTTTCGACATCGACTGCCTGCGTCCGGATCACCTGGGATGCTACGGATATGCGCGTCCCACGTCACCCGCCATCGATTCAATCGCAAAGGAGGGCGTCCGCTTCGAAAATTACCATTGCGCCAGCTCGCCCTGCCTCCCCTCCAGAACAGCCTGGGCATCAGGTCGTTTCGGCATCAGAAACGGCGTGATTTCCAACCACGGGGCTGGCGTGGATTTTCATATTAAAACCAGATCCTACGTTGGACCCGAGCCCGAAAACGAAATGCTGATGAGGCGTCTTCGAAGTCATGGATATTATACTGCGGGATTTTCCAATTTTGCGGATAGACACAACGCCCTGTGGTTCATGTACGGATGGAGCGAATTTCACACGCCAAACCTGAAGGGCGGCGACGAAACCGCGGAAGAAGTGAACGCCCCCCTTATGCGCTGGTTGAAAAACAACGCCACGCGTGAGAATTATTTTCTCTATGTCAATTACTGGGATGCGCATCGTTGTTACAAGATGAACGCCTCCTGGGCGGATCGGTTCAAGGATTATCCCGCGCCTCAAACATGGCCCGATGAAGAAACCATACGAAATCACCAGGCAATAAAGGGACCCTTTACCGCCCAGGGGCAGTTCCGAGATGGGATCAGCCCCTTCCCCCTGATGCCCGGCTCCATTTCAAACCGCAGGGATTTCGACAAAATGATCACAGGTTATGACGCCGCCATTGCTTATACGGATCATCACCTCTCTCTCATTCTCGAGGAACTCGATCGCCAGGGAGCGCTCAAGGACGCCGTTATCATTATATCCGGGGATCACGGCGACGCCTTTGGCGAACACGGGATTTATTCCGATCATGTTTGCGCGGATGAATGCATCCATAGGATTCCACTTATCATCCGATTTCCCGGCATAACCAACCAGCAGCGCTCCTCGGACGCCCTTCTTTACAACGTGGACTTTGCGCCTACATTGTGCGATTTGCTTGGGCTGCCTTGCCCTTCGGATTGGGATGGAACTTCCTTCAAGGATATCATTACAGGAAACAAAAAACAAGGCAGAGATTACCTGGTATGGGATCACGGTCTTTACGCGCTCCAGAGAGTCGTGCGTACGAAAACGCACCTCATGATGCGTACTTATGACAATCTCGGATACAGGTTCGAGCCTGTGGAACTTTACGACATTATCCATGATCCGTATCAGACCAAAAATATCCGGAAGGAACGCCCTGACATTTCAGCCCAATGCAAAGACATCATGAAAAATTGGATCGAGGAGCAAAAGGGAAAGAAAAATTTTATCTGCGATCCCCTGGAGGCGATTCTCCGGGAAAGAAATAAAGAACCGATGCCCGATGACGCATAATCCGAATGAATTCCAAAGGAGGCGTAATAACATGATGTATATTGACAGGTGGGAAAAGTCCGGCTTCCTTTCTTTTTTAAGGTCGATCGGGATTCCGATTTTCCTGATCTCCTTTCTCCCTTCTCTCCATGGATTCTACGCATCCGGAACTTATCCGAAAGAAATCGATCCGCAGCTGGCTTTGATCGGTCCCAGCCGCATTGGCGCCGGGCAGCCGATCGATCTGCAACTGGTTTGCCTGGGGAAGGATGGCAATCCGTGCGATCCGACCTCCCCTCCCCTCATACTTTGCCAGGGACCCTGGCTGCCGGATACGCCATCAGAAATCCGAAAATTCAACGTCTCCTGCGCCCAAACGGAAAAAGGGATTTTCAAAACGAAATCTGATCTTGTCTTGAAGGAAGAAGGATATTATCTCCTGACAGCTGAGGATCCATCTGGCGTTTTCCTTCCTTTTGGACTTCCCATTCAGGTATCACAAAAGCCGCCGGCATTGCAGCTCCATTGGGGAGATTTGCACGGACATTCCACCCTCAGCGATGGGGCGCGTCCTCCGGAGGAATACTATAAATGGGCGCGGGATGTCGCCCGCCTCGATATGGTCGCCCTCACGGATCACAACTGGGCGCTCGATGAGAAAAAAGTCGAGAAAAAAAAGGAACTGGCGAATACATGGTATGAACCCGGTAAATTTGTCACCTTTCTCTCTTTCGAATGGGCGGAAGGAAAGGCAAGACCGCATCCATCGAGAGGAAGACCCAATCACAAACATCTTATCTTTCGCCATACGGATGAGAATCTTCTTCCGTGGTCGCCCTGGCAGGATACCCCTTCCGTTCAAAAACTCTGGGAGATGCTCGCAGGACGCGATGTCATCGCCATACCGCACCATACAGGGCTTCCACACAAAACTCATTATGGAACGGACTGGAATCAGCATAATGAACAATTCGAGCGCGTTGCTGAGATATTTTCGGATTGGGGTTCTTCCGAAAAACCGGAAGATCGCTACCCGCTTCCCGAGAAAGAGCAGGGCAATTTCATCTGCGACGCCCTGAAAAGAGGGTATCGCCTGGGATTTGCCGGGGGAAGCGATACCCATACATCGCGCCCGGGGCTCAATACCGTTCCGCACCAGGGGCATCCACAC
>JAFGFK010000426.1 GCA_016931135.1 Candidatus Sumerlaeota bacterium
CGTCTTGAGTTCTTTGCCGAGAATATAAAGAAGCCCTCCTTCCATTTTTTAAATCCTTTTTTACATTTTTGTATTGAAATCCCGACTTACCCAGGTTAAAAGTATTGGATTATAAAATCCGATAATAGGATTTTTTCCGCATCTTAAATAAAGGAGGTGAAAAATATGAAGAAAGGATTTACTTTGATCGAATTGCTGATTGTGGTCGCCATTATAGCCATACTGGCAGCCATTGCGGTGCCGAACTTCCTGGAAGCGCAGGTAAGAAGCAAGGTCAGCCGTTGCAAGGCCGATATGCGCTCTTTCGCAACCGCCTGCGAGGCGTATGCGGTGGATTGCAAACATTATCCCCCCCTTGTAGCCCCGACTTCGCCACGCGCTCTGACAGGTTCCGGACCCATTGATGGACCGTCTGTTTTCCATCCCAACGTTGATGAAGGCATCAGTTCCCGGTTTATATGGATCACTACGCCGGTGGCTTATATTACGTCCGCATTCCGCGATCCTTTTATCAATCCCTCGGTAAAGTTTGCGTTCGATCCGGATGACGTTGCCATACCAGGTTATGATACTTATGATTACGTTGACGCCTATAGCGTGACTCCAGGTGGGCGTCTTGGTGGAACTCGAGGCGCCTCGGTATCTTCCGGAGCCCAGTGGCATTTGTGCGGCGCAGGTCCGGATAAAAAGAATTGTTACGGAGGCGGCGTCTCCAATTATTATGGAGCTGCAACGGAAGCCCTGGGATGCGATTATGATCCCACAAACGGGACTGTGAGCGCGGGGGATATTGTCAGAATCGGAGGAGGCCAAGGACCCCTCTATTCCGACTTACCCGCTTACGATCGTATTCAGAAAAAGAAGAACACCCCTTATGGGAGTCCGTAATTATTGAAATTATCCTGATTTGAAAAAGGCGCTTTCCAATGCGCCTTTTTATTTTTATCAGGACCTGATAAAAAGAATTGTTATGGAGGCGGAGTCGCCAATTATGCCGGGCCACAGGCAGAAGGCCAGGGATGCGATTATGATCCCACAAACGGTACCGTCAGCACAGGAGATATTGTCCGTTTTGGCGGAGGTCAAGGGCCGTTCTTGAACTATCTTCCCTCTTATGACCGCATCCAGCGCAGGAAGAACACCCCTCATGGGAGCCCCTGATTCCGAATTATGACGCTCTGATGACGGCATTGTCTTTAGTGGTATATATTGGCGAGGCATGCGTTGAATTTCATTCCCCCGTCGGAATGTGGATTTTTATATCTTCTTCTTTTTTTATTTTAATTTTTATATTGAAATCGATTTTTATGATATATATGTATTTAAACATTAAAAAATTCATTTTGATGAGTTTTATTAAAAAAAGGAGGTGAAAGAACATGAAAAAAGGATTTACCCTGATCGAACTGCTGATAGTTGTCGCCATTATCGCCATTCTGGCTGCTATTGCAGTTCCGAACTTCCTGGAAGCCCAGGTAAGAAGTAAGGTCAGCCGTTGCAAGGCTGATATGCGCTCTTTCGCAACCGCCTGCGAGGCTTATGCGGTGGATTGCAGGCATTATCCGCCGATTGTCGCTGTAACATCGGAACTCGCGCGGAATGGTTCAGGACCCATCAATGGGCCTTCCATTTTCCACCCCGGAATTGATGAGGCGGTCAGTTCCCGTTTTATATGGGTAACAACTCCTATCGCTTACATTACATCCGGATTCCTTGATCCATTCATCAGCGCTTCAGTGAAATTCGCTTATGGTCCTGATGGCAGCGTTTTAGATTACTATGATACTTATGATTATGTTGACGCCTTTAGCGTGACGCCCGGAGGGCGTCTTGGTGGAACTCGCGGCGCCTCGATATGTTCCGGGGCGCAGTGGCATTTGTGCGGCTGTGGACCGGATAGAAAGAACTGCTACGGAGGCGGCCATACGGGACAAAATCCATTAGCCCAGGCTTATGGATGCGATTATGATCCCACAAATGGTACGGTAAGTGGGGGAGATATTGTGAGAATTGGAGGAGGGCAAGGACCACTTTATCCCGCCTATATTCCCGCCTATGATCGTGTTCAGAATAAGAGAAACACAATTCATGGCAGTCCCTGATTCTTGACTTGATTTATTCAGATAAGGGGCGCTTTTCAAGCGCCCCTTTATTTTTTTATATTACATTTGGGGTAAATTCTGGTTTTAAATAGTCGCATGTCTTAATGATAGTGAAATTTTCCCTGATATAATCAAGTATCCCCTCCACCATCTTCAACCTGCTTTGATATGATATACTGAAGAATTTTTGCCCGCGTTTCCCCGGTAACAGTTGTATATTTTCCGTATCGACAAAATCCACTCCATGAAATAAATAAAGCAGCGGGATTCCCTTTTTTTTAAATCGTTCCGCTATCCGCCGAAAATATGAAAATCCCTTTATACACGAAATCCCGAAGTGAAAGGGGAGACGCAAATAAGGCGAAACACTCACGGGAATCTCATATAATCCCTTTATCCCCTCTATCTCATGTGGAGCAAGAGATTGGAATCCGTTTCTGAATGATCCGTATTGACGTTTTCCGGAAAAGAATCGACCGCTTATGTACCCATCTATCAGGCGCATCAGGAACCCCCAATACGTGGGAAAAAGCGAGGCGTCATATAAAAATCCCATCTCCTTCAGAATCCTTAAAATGCGTATGTCAATATCATAGCCTGGCGCTCGGAATCCGACAGGACGCCAACCACTTGGATATCCCTGTGAACGCGCCGCCTCGATCAATGCCTCTTGGGTTTTTGCGATGTCTTCCCGTATTTCCGAATCGGATAATCTGGTAAGACCCAGGGTATGGTTGAATGAGTGATTTCCCACCTCATGCCCTGCCTTGAGAATTTTCCAGATGATCTCTTTCTTTTTCGGGATCAAAGCGTCTCTTCCCACCACGAAAAAAGTTGCCTTTATATCCTTTCGATCCAGGATTTCGAGAAAACGCGGTATCCCCTCTTCATACACAGGATCGTTTTCCAGATATTCTCCTTCATCCAAACCGTAGCAACGCCGTACAGCCCAGACGCCATCCAGATCGATCTGGATGAAGGCGGCAGGTGGCAGGTTGTGGATGGTTGGATGAGGCATAAACATCATAGTTACCATTTCAAGGAGAAGGATTCATAACCTTTATCTTCCGTGAACCATTCCACGTTCACATCGGTTACGCGAGACATGGAAGGTCCTTTATGCAGTTCCTCAACAAGCGTTTTGAGATTTTCCGGATCGCCTTCCGCTTCGAGTTCCACATCGCCGTCGTTCGTGTTTCGCACCCATCCCTTGAGATCGAGATTTTCCGCATGTCTAATGACGAAAAAGCGGAAACCCACTCCCTGCACGATCCCGCTCACCCGCGCCTTCAATCGACTCATGATAATAGATACCCTTTCCTTGAATATTTACGCATGAATGATATGTCAGGAAACGGTTCAGGGGTCAAGAGAATATAAAGTTTGAAGTTTGAAGTGAGAAGTTTGAAGTGAGGAATTAAAAAAACATATAAGAGGAGGTATTGATTACTTTCTGGAACCAACCTACAACCCACAACCCACCATCACAATCCTGCCCCTATTCACTGTTCCCGGACTTCTTTTTTGTTTTTGCGCGATTCACCACGTAAACTCCGATAAGGAGAAGCGCTGCTCCGAAGATGATATGAATCGTGATCAGTTCCCCCAGGAAAATCCTGCCGATGATCACGGAAAATACGGGGATTGTGTAAACAAACGAGGCGACCTTACCCGATGGCAAAGCGCGCAAGGCGATCACCCAAACCGTATATCCAAGGGAGGTGGAAGCTATGGAAAGATAGAGGAGAACGATCCATGCAGTGGCGTTCATTGATTTGGCGGCTGTGAAATCCTTGCTTCCAAGCGTAAAAAAAAGGGGTAGAGTCCCGATAATGATTGTGAGCCCTGTGATGGTAAACGCGTCGAACCTTTCAGTTAACTTTTTACTGGCTATTGTGTAAATCGCCCAGGAAAGGGGGGCAAGCGCCGTGATCAGGGCATAGAGATAATAATTCGTGTTCGCGCCATTATCCGATGCGCCCCTGCGCACCAGGATAAAAAGTCCGGAAAAGGAGATCGCCATGCCAAGTATCATGGAAATCGTGATGCGTTCCTTTAAAAACATGAGGGACAGAATCAGCGTGAAGATGGGGGAGAGATTGATGATCAAACTGGCTATGCCAGATGGGATTTCCGTCTCCCCATACGCAAGAGCCAGGTTGTATCCGATCACTCCGAAAAGGGAGGCGATCAGGAGGGCGAGCGGATATCTGGTTATAATCTCCCTGATTGTTATTTTGTCCTTAATGAAGAGGATAACCACGAAGAAAGGAACTGCAATAATATAGCGGAATTTGACCAGTTGAAGCGGGGATAGGAAGGAAAGGAGGTATTTAATGGCGGGAAACGCCCCTCCCCAGATTATGCAGACGACAATCAATACGCTGTAGAGATAAAATCGGGGAGTCTTCATTTTTTTACCACGAAGTGATACCTATTTATTTTATATTCAAATTTTCAACAAAATTATAACAGAGATCATTAAAAAAGCATATCAAAGATCGTTGGTGTTTTTTACGATGTTCTTTCTGCAATTCCATGGGTGCATGTTTATCTACCACGAATGTTCAGGATAATCTCCACGAATTTATCTCCTAACAATTGATAAACTAATGATAAAATTCGTGTAAATGGTATTGAGGATTCGTGGTTAATAATAAAAAAAGCGACTCGATCATCGGGCGTTCTTATGAATGGAAAGTGAAAATTGAATCTTTTTTTATATAGTATTTGCTTGCTCCTTCAAAAAATATTTATTTCCTATCCGTGGTTTCCTTTTTTGAGCTCGACGAGTTTCACAAAATGCGTTCGTTCCTCTTCGATGATCCTGTCAATGATATCGAGCTGATTTGAAGGAACCACTCGTTTGATCTCGTGATAGTAGAGGATCGAGTCCAGTTCGATGCGGATGGCGAAGTTGATCGCGCTCTTTATGTTATCGATGTTTTTTATGGCATCTTGCCGGTTTTCACTGGGGAAAATGATATTTTCCAGGTAAGCGTTCATGTAACTCTGGTAGTCTTCCGGGTAATCTTCGAACAATTTATGTTGATCCATTTTTGTTTTGAGGTCTTCAAAATATTTTTTGTGTTTTTCCTCTTCGCCGGAAAGGAACAGGAAAATTTTCTCCAACGGATCCCCCTTGGCGATTGTTGCGGCATGGTCGTAAAACATCCTGCCTTGTTCCTCGATCTGGATGGCGAATCCCAGTATTTCCCTTGCCTCGAAAATCTTCATGTTTTTTCTCCTTAAACTGACTTTTCCGTGCTCAGGTATTCAAAAGCTCCCAGGAGCGCCTTGCAGCCTTCTCCGCATGCCACGATGATCTGCTTTGCAGGAACGTCTGTTACATCGCCCGCTGCGAAAATACCCGGGATGTTCGTTCTGCATTTGCAATCCACAATGATCTCTCCATAGGGATTGGTTTTGACATCCTTGACAATGGCGGAAACAGGAAGGGAGCCGATCTCGATGAACGCCCCTTCCACAGGGATGTCCAACTCTTTTCCTTCTTCTTCCATCTTTATCCCTTTGAGAAACATGTCCCCGAAAAAGGATTTGACGCGCGAGCTGGTATGGATCGAGACGATGCCGGATTCCCTTGCCTTTTCCACCATGATGGAATCCGCCCTGATTTCCGGAGCGATTTCCACGACATGAATATGTCTGGCGATTTTGACCAGCTGGAGTACGGCGTCGAAGCCCGAGTTGCCTCCCCCTACAACCGCCACGTCTTTATCCGCAAAAAGCGGTCCATCGCAGGTGGCGCAATAGGTGACGCCCCGATTGCGATATTGTTCTTCTCCTTCGGCGCCCAGTTTACGCGGATTTCGCCCTGACGCCACGATCACGGTTCGCGCCTCGTATGAGCCCTGTTCCGTTTGCGCGTGGATGAGATTGTTCTCCCTTTTGATGAGGGTGGCAGGTTCCCCCTCCCGGATCTCCACATCGAATTTCTGGAGGTGTTCGCGGAATTTCTCCACCAGCTCGGGTCCGCTGATGAATTGATACCCGATATAATTTTCGACATCGCCGCTCCAGCCGGCTTGTCCCCCCACGTCCTTTGTCAGGATCAGGAAATTCATCCGTTTGCGGGCGGCGTAAACTCCAGCCGTGATTCCGGCAGGACCCGCGCCGATTATAATCAGGTCATACATCGTCATAACCCCAACGCCTTTGTTATGGCAGGCTTGTCAAAACCAATGATGATCCGCCCATCGATATCCACCACCGGAACGCCCATCTGCCCGGATTTCTGAACCATTTCCATCGCCTTTTCACGATTCTTGCCCACATCGTAATTATCGAATTGGATTTTATTTTGGGTAAGGTAGTTTTTTACCATAGCGCAATAAGGACATGCGGCTGTTGAATAAACCGTTACTTTATTGACCATAGGTCGCCTCCTGGTTCCTGTATTGAGGGGCTATGAAAAACGCTTCCCACAGCCGGAATCGATTTACTTCTTCCACCGGCTGCCCGGTTTCTGGATAGGGGCGCCCCGGGCGCACAAAGGGCATGCCTCAGGTGAATAGGTTTCGATATTCAGCGTAATCCAGGGTTCTATCCCTTCCGGCGGCGAGAATCTTCCGCCGCTTCGATCGCATACCACCGTATAACCCACTACCTTTGCATCCGCCATCTGCGCGATTTTTCTCAAAGCCAGAACCGAACCGCCTGTTGTCACCACGTCTTCCGCAAGGAGAACGCGTTCTCCTTCCTTGATATAAAAACCCCTTCTCAGCGAGAGCTCGCCATCCTGCCGTTCCGCAAATATGGCGCGGCATTTCAAAACGCGCGCCAGTTCCTGACCCAGTACAATGCCTCCCAATGCGGGCGTCAAAACCACATCGCATTTGTGTTTCTGGAATCTTTTTCCCAGATCCTGCGCAATGATTTCAGCGTATTCGGGATATTGAAGAATCAGGGCGCATTGCAAATACCCGCTGCTGTGAAGCCCGGAAGAGAGTTTGAAGTGCCCCTCCTGAAAGGCGCCGCTTTTTATCAGAATATCCTGCGCTTCCTGCGGGAGATGGGATAACATCATGCCATGTTCTCCTTTGCAATATGGATAAGTTTATGATAACGCGCCGCCGCTTCCGTTACCCGCGTTATGAAATCTCCTTCTCCGGAGGGCTGCGTGATCCCGCGGGAAACGTTGATGATGTATCCGGTACCGTCTCCCTGGGGCGCAAACTCGAGGACCTTTTCCAAATCGCCTCCCTGCGCTCCGATGCCGGGAATCAGAAAAGGAATGTCCGGGGCGATATCCCGGACGATCTTGAGATACTCAGGCTTGGTTGCGCCCACGACAAGCCCGCAATTTCCCGCTGTGTTCCATCGCATGACCTTTTGCGCCACCTGGATATGAAGATCGTTGGGAATCTGGAAATCCATGGACCCCGGATTCGATGTCAGGCATAATACAAAGATGCCCTTATCCTTGAAGTTGAGATAAGGCGCAAGGGAATCCTCACCCAGGTAAGGGCTGACCGTTACCGCATCGCAATGAAAATAATCGAAGATCGATTGGGCGTAGGCTTCCGCCGTTGATCCAATATCGCTCCGTTTGGCGTCGGCGATGATCGGGATTTCAGGAGAGATGTAATCAATGGTTTTTTTCAGTGAAGTGATTCCCTCAATGCCAGCGGCTTCATAAAAGGCGAAATTGGGTTTGAAGGCGCAGGCAAAGGGGGATGTCGCGTCAATGATCGCCTTGTTGAAGGCAAAGATAGGATCATCTTCGTTACAGAAGGGCGCTGGAATGTCATCCACGCGCGGATCGAGCCCAATGCACAGCCTCGAATTATTCGTACGTACCGCCTCTTCCAGCTTGTAAAAAAAGAGATTCTTCATGAAATCAGTCCTTTTTTAGATATTCCGATAGATGCTTTATACTATCAATAGAATTTTTCTCAAGATATTTTTGGATTCCATCCAGGATTTTCAGGGGAGAAAGGGGATCTTGGAAAACAGCCGTACCAATGGATATGGCTGAGGCGCCGGCAAGAAAAAATTCGATGGCGTCCTCCCATGTTCGGACGCCTCCCATTCCGATGACCGGAATTTTTATCGCGCGGGAAACGCTCCATACCATATTGACCGCAACAGGGCGAATCGCAGGACCCGACAACCCCCCTGTTATGTTCCCAAGTAAAGGACGACGTTTTTCAATATCGATAGCCATTCCAAGCAGCGTATTGATCAGAGATACGGCGTCGGCGCCGCCGGCTTCCGCCGCTCTGGCGATTTCCCTGATATCCGTGACATTGGGCGTCAGCTTGACGATTATGGGAAGAGAGGTCGATTTTCTAACCGCGCGCGTGATCGCTTCCGTAGCTTTTGCCGATACGCCGAAAGCCATGCCCCCTTTCCGAACATTCGGGCAGGAAACGTTGACTTCTATCCCCGATAAATTCGGCGCATTTTCGAGGGCTTCCGCTATCTGGACAAACTCGTCGATGCTTTCACCGGCTATATTGGCGATGAAACAGCCCTCGATCCCCTGCAGCGCAGGCAGTTTGTCCTTTAACAATCCCTCGATTCCGACATTCTGGAGCCCGATGGCGTTCAGCATCCCTGCGGGAGTTTCCACGATGCGGGGCGGCTGGTTTCCGGCGCGGGGCTTTGGCGTGATTCCCTTGAGAAAAACCGCGCCCAAAAGTGATGGCGCATACAGAGTCAAATATTCCGCGCCATACCCATAAGCGCCCGACGCAACGGTTACGGGATTTTTAAGCGTAAGTCTTCCCAGTTTTACGGAAAGATCAGTCATATTCCCCTTACCGCCAATTTAGTTTATATCACCACATCATCGGATGAGAAAACCGGGCCATCAACGCATACCCTTTTGAATCCCGATATTGTCCGTGTCACGCATCCCATGCAAGCCCCGACGCCGCACGCCATGCGGTTTTCCAGGGAAAACTGGGCGGAAATCCCTTGCGCATCGAGGATTTTCTTCAGGGCGTGCAGCATGGTTTCCGGACCGCAGGCATATACCGCAAAATCCTGTGTGAGACGATCCGGCAATACATCAGTGATCAAGCCTTTTTTCCCGAGAGAGCCATCTTCTGTCGTGATATTCAGTTCGCCTGCGATGGCGTTGATTTCCTCATGAAGGGGCAGATCGCTTACCGAACGCGCCCCGTAATAGAAGCGTACCGGAATATTCGCCTCCTTCATCCGCAGCGCGAGAAAATAAAGCGGCGCGCAGCCGATCCCGCCGGCAATCAGAACCGCCGGTTTGTGCTCGATCTTGAAAGGCGTTCCGATGGGGCCCATAATGTCGATCTTTTCTCCGGGCATGACTTTGGAAAGAAGATGAGTCCCTTCTCCAACAACCCTGAAAAGTATCTGTAAACGGTCCTCTTTTGCGCTGCATATACTGAAAGGTCTGCGAAGGATGGGGTGGGGTCCTGCAGCCACGCGTACATGGATGAACTGCCCGGGTTCGGATGTTTTTGCCATGAGAGGCGCATTATAATCATGGAGAAAATAACCGGGTTTCACCTCGTTTGTTTTGAGAATCTCGGTTGTTACAAGATTCATCTTTCCTCATCCGAGACGATTTTGCCTTTGGAATAAATGACATTTCCACCGACGATTGTAGTATCGACCGCCCCTTTGCATTTTTTGCCTTCGAAAGGCGTGTTTCTGCTCAGGGAATAAAATGCAGTGGATTTGATGGTGTGGCGTTTATCTGGATCGAGAAGCGTGACATCCGCTGTGGTTCCAATCTTCAGGGTTCCCTTATCCAGCCTCAGGATACGCGCGGGATTCGTCGCCATTTTTTCGATCATCTGATTTACGCTGATGACGCCGGTATGGACAATATCCGTTAAAATGACAGGGACTGCGGTTTCCATGCCGATCAAGCCAAAAGGAGCGTCCACATATTCCTTGTCTTTGTCCTTGGCTGTATGGGGCGCATGATCCGTAGCGATGACGTCAATCGTACCATCCTGAAGTCCGCGGAGAAGTTCCTGCCGGTTTTCTTCGGAAACAAGGGGTGGTTTGACCTTGGTATTGGTGTCGAAATTCGTCTCTTTTACAAGGGCGTCGATCAAGGTCAGATGATGGGGGGTTACCTCGCAGGTGATGTTGACGCCTCTTTTCTTTGCCCGCCTGATGAGATGCACGGAGGCGCCGATGCTGATGTGGCAGATATGCAGCCTTCCGCCGAAGAATTCCACCAGCTCGACATCCCTTGCCACCTGCGTGCTTTCCGCAGCGCCGGGAATGCCGGGAAGCCCGAGAAGAGATTGAATGTATCCGGAGTGCATCACGCCTTCCGATGCGAGATTACGATCCTCGCAGTGATCCAGTATGGGGACGTCGAACATGGAGGTATATTCCAGGGCGCGGCGCATGATTTCCGCATTCATCACTGGAAGACCGTCATCGCTGAAAGCAATGGCGCCGGCATCCACGAGATCGCCGAATTCCACGATCTCTTCTCCCACCTGTCCCACTGTGATAGAGGCAATGGGATAGATATTCACAACCCCAAGTTCCAGATTCCGGGAGTGGATGTATTTGATATTTGTGCGGGAATCGCATATAGGGCGGGTGTTTGGCATGCAGCAGATCGAGGTGAATCCGCCCGCTGCCGCCGCCCTGGTTCCGCTGTATATGGTTTCCTCATCCTCGCGACCCGGTTCCCGGAGATGGGTGTGCATGTCGATCAACCCCGGCGCCACGATCAAATGATCCGCCTCGATGATCAGGGATGCCTTGCGATTGATATTCTGCGCTATTTGTTTGATAATGTCGTTGGAGATATAGACGTCGAGGATATCGTCCAGCCCTTGTGAAGGATCGATGACGCGTCCTTTTTTTATCAGTATGCTGTTCATGCTTCTTCACCTCCGCTCAAAAGATACAGGACCGCCATACGAACGGCGACGCCGTTGGTCACTTGTCTTAATATGACGGAATGCTTGCCATCCGCCACCTCAGGGGAAATTTCCACGCCGCGGTTGATGGGACCCGGATGCATGATCAGGACGTCTTTTTTCGCCCATTTGAGGCGTTCCTCCGTCAAACCGTATAGAAGGGTGTATTCCCGGATGGAAGGGAAGAGGTTTTTTCTCTGGCGTTCCAGCTGGATGCGCAAGAGGTTGATGACATCCGCATCCCGGATGGCTTCCCGGAGATCGGTGCATATTCGAACGCCCAAACGAGCAAAGGATTTGGGAAGCAGGGTGCTGGGTCCTGCAATGGTGATCTTCGCCCCGAGTTTGGTCAAAGCCCAGATGTTGGAACGCGCCACGCGGCTGTGCGTGATGTCGCCAAGAATCACGACGTTCAATCCCTCGAATCCCCCTTTCATTTCCTTGATGGTAAAGGCGTCCAGGAGCCCCTGCGTGGGGTGTTCGTGGGGTCCATCTCCCGCATTGATGACCGCGGACTTGATCCGTCGCGCCAAAAGCTGGGGCGCGCCCGGGCAGGAATGTCGCATCACGATAAAGTCCGAGCCCAGCGCCTCGATGGTGTGAACCGTGTCGAGAAGGGATTCTCCCTTCTGAACGCTGGATGTGGAAACGCTGAAATTGATCACATCCGCGGAAAGGCGTTTGGCTGCAATTTCAAAGGAGGTTCTGGTTCGGGTCGAGTTTTCATAAAAGAGATTGACAACCGTTTTTCCCCGAAGGGTAGGAACCTTTTTTATGGATCGGGTGAAGATTTCCTTGAAACCCTTTGCGTTTTCGAGGATCAGTTCGATTTCCTCGCGGGACAGTTCCTCCAATGTCAGGAGGTGTTTATGTTGGAATATCATGGGTCCTCCTTTCCTGATCGTCATCTTCCGGATTTATGGTTCAATTCCATCAAAATAACCTTGTCATCCCCATCGATATCGGAAAGACGCACCTGAACGATCTGTTTAGGACTGGTTTCGATCTTGAGCCCCACGAAATCGGGTTGTATGGGAAATTCCCTTAACCCGCGGTCGATCAGAACCGCCAGTTTGACAAGAGCGGGACGTCCGAAATCCACGATTTGATCGAGCGCTGCGCGAATCGTGCGCCCCGTGTAAATCACATCATCTACCAGGACGATTTTCTTGTCGTTCACGTCAAAGGGCAGAGTTGACGCCCTCACAATCGGGTTTTCCGCCAGGGTGGACAGGTCATCCCGGTAGAGCGTGATATCCAGCACCCCTATCGGGATTTTTTTCTTTGTCCTTTCCTTGATCAGCTGCTGGAGGCATTCCGCCAAAACAACGCCTCGCGTTCTTATTCCAATCAGGACAAAATCTTCATCTCCAAAGAGATCGTCCGCTATGGCGTCGGCAAGATTTTTCAGGGTTTTTTTCAACCCCTTCTCATCCAGTAATAAGGAAGATTTATTGTTTGTCATGGCGTATTCCCTTTCAAGGCTTTTAAAGCTATATCTTTTCGAAAATACATTTTGTCAAAATGAATTTTTGCAACCGTGGCGTACGCATTGTCTATAGCTTGCGGGAGGGAATCGGCAAGGCTTGTCACCCCCAGAACGCGCCCTCCGCTTGTGACCACTGCGCCGTTTTTCCTGCTTGTTCCCGCATGGAACACAATCTGATCGTCTGACTGGGTAATGGTCTCGAGCCCTGTTATGACCTTGCCTTTTTCATAGGAGCCCGGATAACCTCCCGATGCCAGGACAACGCATACGGCAGGTTTGGGATTCCAAACAAGTTCGATTTCCCGAAGCCTCCCATCGATGATAGCCTCCATGATCTCCACCAGGTCGTTTTTGAGCCGGGGGAGCAGCGCCTGCGTTTCCGGGTCCCCGAATCGGCAGTTGAATTCGAGAACGCGGGGCACTTTTTCGTCGATCATCAAACCTGCGTACAGAACGCCTTTGTAAAGGATGCCCCGTTTTCCGAGTTCCGAAAGGGTGGGCTTGAATATCTTCTCAACGCAAATTTCAAAAATCTCCGGCGTGACAACAGGCGCGGGGGAGTATGCGCCCATGCCGCCGGTATTGGGTCCCGTATCGCCATCCCCTATGGGTTTGTGATCCTGCGCTGAATCCATGGGAAGAATCGTCTTCCCATCGGTAAAGGCAAGAAGAGACGCCTCTTCCCCTGAAAGAAATTCCTCGATCAGGATGCGGCAACCCGCATCGCCCAGAGTCTTTTTATCCATGATATCGCCAATCGCAGATTCAGCCTCTTTCCTTGACGATGTCAGAATTACCCCTTTTCCCGCTGCCAGACCATCGGCTTTGATGACTATGGGAAAGTTCCGAGTATCCAGATACTTGATTGCCTCCGAACTTTTTGAAAAAACCTGGGCGGAACCGGTAGGAACGCTGGCGGAGATCATAACCTCCTTGGCAAAAAATTTGCTCGATTCGATCATCGCAGCTTTTTTATCCGGACCGAATATCCGGAGACCTGCATTTTGAAAGGCGTCAACAATGCCCGAGGCAAGCGGCGCTTCAGGTCCTACCACGGTAAGGTCAATACCCTGTTTGATGGCGTAATCGATGAGACCGGAAAAATCCTCCCCCTCGTTTACCGGCGTTGTATCCGCAAGTTCAGAGATGCCCGCATTGCCGCCCGGGCAGAATATATTCTCCACTTTCGGGCTTTTGGATATTTTCCATACAAGCGCGTGTTCCCTCCCGCCGTTTCCTGTAACCAGAACCTTCATAATCATTCTCCCTCGTTCCTGAAATTCAGTCGAACTTTTGCGCCGCCTTTTACGGCGTGACCGATCTCTCTGGAAACAAATCCCATCTTTCGGCACAGGATATGAACTTTTTTAACATGGGATTTTTCAACAGCAACGACATATCCCACGCCCATGTTGAATGTGCGGAACATCTCCTCCGTGGAAACGGGTCCGCATTTCCGGATCAGATGAAAAACAGGAGGCGCAGAATCCATGATCGCTCCCGCGTCAATATCCGCATCGATTCCAGGAGGCAGAATGCGGTTCAGGTTTCCCGGAATGCCTCCGCCCGTGATATGCGCCATGCCTTTCACGGGGACCTTATCAATCAGAGCGAGGGCGAGGGGAGAATAAATGAGGGTAGGCCTCAGAAGCGCCTCTCCCAAGCTCTCGCCCAGAAGGGGATGTTTTCTTTTCAGGGGAATCTTCGCTTTTTCCAGAAGAACCTTCCGCGCAAGGGAATACCCGTTCGAATGCAGCCCGTTCGATGAGACGCCGATAAAGACGTCTCCTTTTCTTACGGTTTTTCCATCGATGATCTTTCGCTTATCCACGATTCCCACGCCGAATCCCGCAAGGTCGTAATGCCCCTTCTGATAAAGACCCGGCAGCTCCGCTGTTTCTCCTCCGATCAGGGGGCAATCCGCCTGTCTGCATCCCGCCATGATACCCTCCAGGATGTCTTCCGCCTGTCCCAAACGCAGCTTGCCGGTGGCGAAATAATCCAGGAAGAATAGGGATTTTGCCCCGCATACGCACAGGTCGTTCACAACCATGGCGACCAGGTCGATGCCGATGGTTTTATGACGGTTCATTGCATGAGCAACCAGAAGTTTCGTTCCTACGCCATCTGTGGAAGCGACGAGGAGGGGTTCCCTGTATCCCTTCAGTTTGAGGGGGAACAGCCCGCTGAAAAAACCAATGACTGGTAGTTTGACCTTCAACCTGCCGATGAGCATGTCGGCCAGATCGATATTGACTCCTGAAGATTTATAACTGATCATATTTCAAGAATGTCCTTTCTGAAGATATCAGGTTTTCCGCCAGGATATTTCCCGTCAAAACAGGCGCAGCAATATGTCATATCCTGATGCATGACTTTCAGCATACCCTGCAGGCTGGTATATCCCAGGGTATCCGATCCGATATATTCCCGGATTTTATCTATGGTTTGCGTATTGGCGATGAGTTCCTGTTCCGAGGGGGTGTCAATGCCGAAATAACAGGGAAATTTCCAGGGAGGGGCGCTGGAAAGGAAGTGAATTTCTTTTGCGCCGCCGTTCCGGAGCATTGTGACAATCTGCTTGCTCGTGGTTCCGCGCACGATCGAATCATCCACCACCACCACGCGTTTATTGTTCAGAATCGACTTTATGGTGTTGTATTTCACCCGGGCGCCGAAATCACGGATTTTCTGGGTAGGCTGGATGAAAGTACGCCCCACGTAATGGCTTCGGATAAGCCCCAGGTCGAATGGAATGCCCGATTGCCTGGAAAATCCCAGCGCTGCGGAGTTGGAGGAATCCGGTACGGGAATGACCACATCCGCCTCGATGGGATGTTCCTCAGCCAATTGCGCCCCGAGCCTGTGGCGGATTTCATGAACGCTCTTCCCTTCGACAATGCTGTCCGGGCGGCAGAAATAGATGTATTCGAACACGCAGAAAGATTGTTCCACAGGGGCGAACGGCCTTTCTGATTTGATGGCGTTGTTTTCAAGCCGAATGATTTCCCCCGGCTTGACGTCACGTTCCAGCCTGGCGCCCATGATATCAAGGGCGCATGATTCGGAGGCGAAAACATGGGCGTCATCCAGGCTCCCGATGCAAAGGGGTTTGAATCCCCGCGGGTCCCGCATCACGATCAGTCGATCTCCATGCAGAAGCAGGATGGAATAAGAGCCCTTGAGCCGGATCAGGGAGGAATACAGCGTTTCCTCGAAATTCTTGCACGAGGATTGGGCTATCAGGTGGAGGAGTAGTTCGCTGTCTGTTGTTGTCTGGAAGATTGCCCCGCGGCTCTCCAATTCATCCTTGAGAATGCTCGCATTGGTTATGTTGCCATTATGGGCGATAGCCATGAGTCCGCCCTTGTATTTCACAAGGATCGGTTGGGAGTTTTTATGCGCGCTGGCGCCCGTGGTCGAGTAACGGACATGTCCTATGGCGAGATTGCCCGGGAGAGATTCCAGTTCCTTTTGCGTAAACACGCTGGAAACGCGTCCATCGCCCACATGGCTATAAATCTGTTTCCCATCGGAAGAAACGATTCCCGCGCTTTCCTGTCCCCTGTGCTGCAAGGCGTAAAGCCCCAGGTAAACCATCTTTGCAGCCTCGGGATGTCCTGCAACGGCGACAATGCCGCAGGTTTCGCTCGCTCCCATTGGCATGAATGAATCAATCATGTTCCGCCTCTTTTGTTCACAGTGAAAAAGATTCGTATGCGTTTCGTAATTCAAGAACGCTTTCGGATATGTTCTTTCCGATCCTGAACGTATCACAGGAGACATATCCCAGTTTCGTTGCGGGAATTCCACATTTTTCCGCGTTTTTGAGAATTTCTTTTTCCCGCTTCGCTTCGCAGGAGATGATGATCCTCGATGGATCTTCCGAGAAGAGTTCGATAAAGGGATTCGACGTATCCGTCATCAGATCGACGTTGCAACCAAGATTCTCCCCGGAAAGAATGCAGCATTCGGCAAGGGCAACGGCAAGACCTCCCTCCGAGATATCCTGCGCGCTTTTGATCCATCCCTTTTTGATGATCTTCAAAAGAAAATCCTGAATCTTTTTTTCCTCTTTGAGATTCAATTCGGGGCATGGACCCATGATTTTTTTCTTCAGAGAATAATAATACTGGCTGCCGCCGAGCGTCTCCGCCTTTTTTCCTAAAAGAATGATCGCGTCACCCGCATTTTTGAATCCCGACGTTGTGATATGTCCCGGTTTTTCAATCAAGCCGATCATCCCGATTACCGGCGTAGGGAAAACCGCCTCGCCCCGGTTCTCATTGTAGAAACTGACATTCCCTCCCGTAACAGGGGTGTTGAGAACACGGCAAGCCTCCCCGATTCCCCGTACCGCCTGTTCGAACTGGTAGTAGATATCCGGTTTGGTTGGATTGCCGAAATTCAGACAGTTCGTGATGGCAAGGGGTTTTGCCCCGGAACACGCCAGGTTTCTGGCGCATTCCGCAACCGCCATGGCGCCGCCGGTTTTGGGATCAAGATAAACCATGAGACCATTGCAGTCTGCCGTGATCCCAATATGTTTGTGCGTATCTTTGATGCGCAAAACCGCGGCCGACGCCCCCGGCGCCACAACCGTGTTCAACTGGACCATGTGGTCGTATTGTTCATATATCCATCGTTTGCTCGAAATGGTGGGCGTGGCAAGCAGATCGAGGATCACTTTGCGCGCCTTTTCTCCTGTTTTGAATCGGGATGGATTGAAGCACTCCAGGGAATCGAGGTAAGCGGGTTTTCTGGATTGCGGACTGTATTCCGGCGCCAGGGTGGATATTCGCGCTGCCGGGATTTCCGCCACCATGGCGCCTTTATGCAACACTCGCAAAAGCCCGTCGCCTGTAACTTTTCCAAGAATACAACAGGGCAGGTCCCACTTCTTCAGGATTTTCTTTACCTCGGGAAGGTGTCTGGGCGAGACAATCGCCAGCATCCGTTCCTGGGATTCGGAAAGCATGATCTCATAGGCGGAGAGATTCTCGGATCGCTGGGGCGCCTTGTCGAGGTCGATTTCTATGCCGGCGTCGCCTCTTCCAGCCATTTCGCACGAGGAACAGGTAAGTCC
>JAFGFK010000427.1 GCA_016931135.1 Candidatus Sumerlaeota bacterium
GATTCCTTACAATTGGTAAAGAACTATGTAATACCTCTCAGAAATCATGTGTTTGTGTCAAGTATAAATTCACTCCTTCTCTCCTGGCAAAATAAAATATAGATAGAAAGAACCTTTTCCCGAAAATCGAATTTCCAAGTGTTTACATATCAATGCTTTACAATATTTATCTTTCAAATTCAAGATAATGGTGGAAGGGGCGTGATGATTCCTTACGCCGCGTTTCAATCGTTGCCAGGTCCAAGATATCATGAGCGAATTCCTTATCCCTGGCAATATGAACAATAATCGCATTACGTTGAGCTTTTGGCAGAGCCTTCAAGACAGATACAAAACCTTCAGCTGTTTTTTCTTTTGAAGTCATGTTTCTTTTTCCTTTCCGAAAAAGATCTTATTGGGGGGAAAAAAACAAATTTATATATAAAAATGATTCGCATTTTTTCAAGGAGAATCCTATTCTCTTTGATTTTATTTGTGTGCTTCAACAAATATCTTTTAAATACGATTGGATAAGATTTATAACGCCAATCCCAAATATTCATTAAAAGAAAGAGAAAATGGAAAATAGAAAAATTCTTTTATCAATGGCTCTCCAGATGAAGCCCAAAGACAGATTTCTACTCATCGATGATCTGATTCAAAGCCTTGATGAGCAAGATAAGAAGTTAAAAAGTATCTGGCTTGAAGAAGCGGAAAAAAGATTACATGCTCACAGGGAGGGTGCAACAAAAGGTGTTGACCTGTCCCCTGATTTTGTTCTTATCTGGAATTTACATTTTATCAGGGAGCTCGTAATATGAGATATTTTTTATTTGCTGTGTTATTTGCGATTCTGGTTATTTCGGGAAATGCGTTCGCAGCGCCGGTTCAATTGACGGGGACAGACCGCGCGCTCGAGGTGCGCGGCGCAGCATCGGGCGACGCGTTGGGGCGCCCCCTCGTTTGCCTTGACCTCAATGGCGATGGATTCGAGGATATGGTCATCGGAAAGGATATATCCGATTACTACGGAACCGTGCCTCATCCCCTTTATATATTCATGGGAAAGGGAAGTTTTGCGGCGAAGGATCTCGTCGATCTTTCAACGGAAAACGCGGATGTCGTGATTTTTGGCGAGACAGGCTCCATGAATTTCGCCAACTCGCTTGCTGCGGGCGATGTCAATCATGACGGAATTCCTGATCTCGTGATGGCGGATTCCACGTTCTCCCCTTCCGGTAGAACCGGCGCAGGGGTTGTGTATGTTCTTTTCGGAAGGACGGATTTCTTCAGTAAAACGGTTTATGATTTTGCATCCGGAGAATGGGATATCAGGATTATCGGAGCCCTGGCTGGTGACGATACAGGGGGTTCCAGCATGTTCGGGGGGATGATCTGCGAAGCCCTTGCGTGCGGGGACTTGAATAACGATGGAATAGACGACCTTGGCATCGGGGCGCACCTGGCAAATGTCAGCTCCTGGAGCGACGCGGGAAAGGTTTTCATTGTATTTGGAAAAAGTTCGTTTACTCATGGAACCACGATCGATCTCAATACCCAGGCGAATTCCGTCATCACGGGGAATGAAACGTACGGTGAGCTGGGAACCCAGGTGGATATCGGCGATATTAACGGCGACGGCATTGCCGACCTTGTTCTGGGTGAGGAATACGGAAGCAAGGGACTATTTACGAGCGAGGGCATGATATTCGCCGTATGGGGAAGGAGTTCCTTTCCCGCAACGCTTTCTGTTTCCAGCGCGAACCTGATCATCAAAGGCGCTGCGGAAGAGGATTATCTGGGATCTGCCGTTGCGCTTTCCGATCTGAATCGCGACGGCGTCAAAGATTTGACGGTGACATCCGGGGGCGACGCGGGAGATGTTTATGGTTTCTATGGAAAGACATCCTTTCCCTCTGTGATCGATCTTGCTTCCCAATCCGCAGATTTCGTTATACAGGGTTATAATGTGGAAAACGACATCGGCGGAACGCTTTACAATGGCGATTTCAATGGCGACGGATTCGGCGACATCATGTTTTCCTCGCGGGATGGGGAGCGCCCGGGATATGACACCGAAGGACGCACTTATATTCTTTTCGGAAAAACATCTCTTCCTTCGACAATTTCCATACAGAACGAGGAATTCGACTGCATCATAAACGGGGGCATGGATTATTATCAGCTCGGGGATACCATTGCCTCCGGCGATGTGGATGGCGATGGGGCGGATGAGATTCTTATAGCCGCGCCGTTTGTGGATTCAGGAAAGGGAAGGCTGCTTGTTTTCGATCTGAATCCCCGCACTGCGGTTTCGTCCTTCTGGAACCTGTATGAATAATCAAACACCCCGGGAGATTTTAATTCTTGATTTCAATAACAATTCAAAATAACATACAAGCGTATTTTATCAAGGAGTTCGAAATGGCAACCAAAGAAATTGCTAAAAAGGTTATAGACTCCCTCCCTGAAGAAGCCTCTCTGGATGACATTATCCACGCCTTATACGTTAAAATTAAATTCGATCATGGAGAAGGGGAAATCCGGGAAGGCAGGGGAATTTCCCATGAAGAAGCGAAAGGAAGGCTTCAGAAGTGGGTAAAATAATCTGGTCTCCCTCTTCCCTTGAGGATATCGAATCCATAGCGGAATATATTTCAAGGGACTCAAAAGATCAGGCAGCGCTTTTTATTTTAAGATTGATCGAGATCACAGATCGCCTCGAGCAATTCCCATTATCGGGAAGAATTATCCCTGAAATCGGGAATTCATCATGCAGGGAGATCATCTACAAATCATATAGAATAATGTATAGAATCGAAGATAAGGAAATATGGATTACTGGTATCATTCATTGTTCCCGGGATTGGAAACCGGAAAAGTGAAAATAGACCATATTGAAATATAAATACAAGAATATGGTAATTGGTAAATGTCATATATGTGGTTTGGAAAAGGAATTAACATTTGAGCACGTTCCTCCTAAAAAGGCATTTAATGATAAACCAATATTTTTGAAAATGATGGAGAGCCTTTTATCTGAAACTAAAAAAACAAAGGGAAAAACCAACCAGAGAGGATTTGGAGAGTATACACTTTGTAAAAAATGTAATAATGAAACTGGAGCTTGGTATGCAAAATCCTATATCGATTTTGTGTATCAATCTTTTTGCTTCTTGAGCAAACTATCTGAACCTAAACAAAACCAGATTCTTCTCCCCTTTCATATATACCCATTAAGGATCATAAAACAGATTATTTGTATGTTTTTCAGTGTGAATGGAAATCTGTTTTGTGATATTCATCCTAACTTGGTATCCTTTGTTCTTAATAAGGAAAAAATAAGATTGAAGTGTGGGGTGAAGATATATTGCTATCTTACAAATACAACTTTCATAAAAAGATGTGGTATTGCATCTATGATTATACAAGATAAAGGTATTTTTGTATTTAGTGAGATAACATATGCACCTTTGGGATTAATAATGACAATAGATTCAAAACCTCCAGATGACAGATTATGCGATATATCTTATTTTGCTAATTATGAATATAATTATTGTGATACTTTTTTCCTTAATATACCATTTTTGCCAGCTAATACGCCGTTTCCAATTGATTTTAGAACGGAAAAAGAAATTGGGTATGAAAACATTAAAAAGATCAAACATTATTTTAATATATAATCCGGTCTGTTTTATTAAGATTATAAAGGGATGATTAATCATGAAATCCGCAACCGAATATCTCTGGTTCAATACGAAGAATCACAGGGAGTATGTCAACATCACGGATCAGGTTCAGTCAATTGTGAGTAAGAGCGGAGTAAAAGAAGGAATGGTCCTGGTAAGCGCCATGCACATCACAGCCGGGGTGTATGTGAACGATGCGGAATCGGGTTTGATACAGGATATCGATGAATGGCTGGAGGGTCTGGCGCCCTTCCGGCAGAATTACCGGCATCACAGAACCGGGGAGACGAACGGCGACTCCCATTTGAAAAGCCTTCTGATCCATCATGAGGTGATAGTTCCCATAACAGATGGCAAACTCGATTTTGGACCCTGGCAGCAGATATACTATGCGGAGTTCGACGGCCGCCGGAAAAAGCGTGTGATCGTCAAGGTGATGGGGGAGTAAACATATAGATCAATCTATACTATTTAAATCATTTACATAGAAATTGCCGAAATATAATTATTTTTCCAGATATTGTACCTGTAATAATGATTATTCCTTGTATATAATCGTTTTACAGGAGGTTTATCCTTCCAGATACTTTCCTGGCGACGGACTGGACGATCATCTCGCATTTGCGCTTAAATACGACGGTACGAATCTATCCATTTTATACTGTTTGTTTCAAAAGGCGCCCGAGGAGGAGATTATCACTAATGTCACAAGTAAACCGACAGGAAAATACACAAGGCGTCTCTGGTTTCTATACGAGTTTCTTACAGGCAAGACGCTTATGGAATATCCGTTTCAGAGGGCGCATCCTGACACCGTTACCAAAACATCTTGATAATGGGGGGGCAAACCCTTTACAAATTCAGTCTTTTCCTGATGGTCTGAAGGACACGTTCGCTCTTTTCGGTTTTCAGGGCTTTTTCCAGGGCAGCGCGGGCGTCATCGGTTCCGAACTGCCCCAGGGCCTCAGCCGCGACTGAACGCACAATCTCACTGGGATCCTTTTCCAGGGCGCTTATAACAGCAGGAACGCCGCGCGGATCTCCTGTCCCGCTTAAAACATAA
>JAFGFK010000428.1 GCA_016931135.1 Candidatus Sumerlaeota bacterium
AGCATGCGCATGGGAAAGGTCTTGTCCTTGATTGCCTCGCTTGTGAGCTCCATCACGCAATCCACCAGGTATTCCTCAAATCCGATTTTGCCGTCCCTGGAATTGAGCTCCGCAGTCATGATCGGCGTCAACCCGATGGATTTCAATGCATTGATAAATCTCAGGAATAGTTCGCGTTCGTCCATGCGGGGCTTGATGATATGCATGAAATGGCTGATGCTGTCGATCACGATGCGCCGGGCTTTGGTTTCAACGATAATATCGTGGATTCTGGAAACAAGGGGCGAATCGGATACGAGATTCCCGGAAACCAGGTCTTCCGCCCTGGCAAAAATAATGGTGAGCTTCTTTTCTTCGATCAGTTTCTCCACATCCCAATTGTAGGAAGACAGATCGCGATAGAGCTGCTGTGGGAACTGTTCAAACAGGACTACAATGCCCGGATCGTCGTATTGAAGCGCGCCGTTGTAAACAACCTGGATACCGAGCGTGGTTTTCCCGGAACCCGGGGGACCATTGACCAGGATGGAATTATGATATAGAAAACCGCCGTGCAGGATGTCATCCAATCCCTGGATTCCTGTTTTCATTCTTTGAGGCATAAAGCGTTTCACTCCCGCAAGACATTATGAGGCGAAGCCGCCGATAATCCCGCCCCGATCGCTGGAAGACTGAACGCCCTGGAGAAAACGGCGATAGGCGTAAATATCGCGGGCATACTGGCTGCCTGTTTCCTCGGTGATTTTCTTTTCCCGGGTCAGATTGGCAAGCGCCTGGTCGAATATCTGCATACCCTCCTCCCCGCCTTTCATGATCTCGAATATATCATGAATGCGGTTGTCCGCTATGAGCTTGGCTATGGTTTTGGTAACAATCAGGATTTCCACGGCTGCGATCCTGCCCTTGCCATCCGCCCGTTTCACGAGATTCTGCGTGATCACCGCTCTCAGGTTTGTGGAAAGCATCTCCCGGATCAGATCGTGTTCGTTCTGGGGAAAATTCGATATGATGCGCTCAATGGTCTGAATCGCGTTGGTGGTGTGCAGGGTGCTGAAGATGAGAAGTCCCGTTTCCGCAGCCTTGTTGGCTGTACGCATGGTTTCCTGATCCCGCATCTCTCCCAGGAGGAGGATGTTCGGATCCTGGCGAAGCGCCTGGATCACGCCGGCGGCATAGGTGTCGATATCATCTCCAACCTGTCTCTGGGAAATGATGCTCTTTTTATTTTCATGATAGAATTCAATGGGATCTTCAAGCGTGATAATGGAGACCTTCCTTGTATTATTGATATAATCGATCATGGAGGCAAGGGTGGTGGATTTTCCCGAACCAGACGGTCCTGTCACGAGGACGAATCCCCGCTCATACTCCGCGATCTTTTTCAGGCTTGCGGGGAGCTCTAACTGGTCGATCGAGGGTACGGAAAGGGGCACGATCCTGAGAACGACATTCAGCCGGTTTCTTTCATAAAAGACAATCGTGCGGCAACGCGCCATATCCTTATACTGGTAACCTACATCGAGTCCGCGTTCCTTTTCCAGTATGGACTTCAACCTCTCCGGTACGACGGTATTGAGAATTTCCTGTATCTGTTCGCTTGTGATCGGGGGGTGTTTGACGGGAAAGATCGTGCCGTCAACCCTGAAATAAGGGGGGAATTGCTCCATGATATGGATATCGGAGGCATTTAATTTCAAGGCTCCTTCGATCAACTGTGAAAAGACCACGGACATTTTTCTCCTATCCGGCTGTGAATATAAGATATTATAGATCATTTCACTCTGTGTATTTCAAGAAAAATATGGCTTTTTACAGGATTTTACCCGTTCACTTTTTAAATCAGGTAAGTCTTGACGCGGGCAAAGTCAGGCGCCATAAAAGATTTCAATAAAGATCAAGGGAGATTGCATGTTCGGGAGAATTTTCGCCAAATTTTTCTGGGACGCATATGATTATCTCGGAAGACTCGTCCTTGCCAACATTCTGTTCTTCCTGATTATCATGGGTATCACGATAATCCTCGGAACCTTATTCTACCCTTTATATTATGCCCTGGGGCGACCTGTTTTGCCATTTATTTTCGGAATGGCGCTAATCGCTGTTTTCACGCTTCCCTTTCCCGCATCCGGTTTCCTTTACTTTCTCTCCCTCATATCCAAGGACAAAGAGCCTGAATTCCGCGATTTTTTCAGAGGGATCAAACACAGCTATTGGGCGCTTTTCAGATTATGCCTTGTTTTTGCAGCGATATTTTTACTCCTGGGCGTCAATATCTTTTTTTACCTGAATCCCGATATTATCCCCCCCTCGCTGAAAACCATCACGCTGGTTATTTCCGGCATCTGCGTCTGGATATTTCTTTACCTTATCGCCATGATGATGTATGCCTTTCCCCTGACTGTATATCAAAAAGCGGGTATCAGGAAAACCCTTTTTCGCTCCTTTTTGCTGGTGACGGATAATATCGGCGTCACGATTCTTGCCATATTGCTCCTGGGAGTCATCGTGGCGCTGGGTTTGGTCACCCGGGGAATGACTTTTTTTGTTCTGAATATCGCCCTTATCGCTTCGCTGGCAAACAGTCTTTATGATAATGTTATGAAGAAATACGAGGCACGGGAGGCGGAAAAACAAAAAGAACTGGAATCGAAACACAAGCCCGGTTCCTGGAAAGAGATCAAACACAAGGAGTTCATCGAAGACCGCCATGACCGGTATCACCGGACTTTGAAAGATATTTTGAAGCCCTGGGAATATTAAAATGATTCGACGCAGAAATCATTC
>JAFGFK010000429.1 GCA_016931135.1 Candidatus Sumerlaeota bacterium
CTTCCATCTATGATGGGGCGAATGCCGATTTTGGGCATTTGTCCCACCAACCTATTGACCGGACGATTTTTCTTGAACTCCGCCATGATCGATACCTCCTTATCTCTTTGAAAAAATATCAAAAAAATCGAGTGTTAAACAAAGCAGTTGCACGATATTCCAGGGTTTATCAGGTGTCAAGAATATCTGCAGGAACTTTTAATCCCAAATGTTTCACAATATAATCAAATTTACAGTGTTAAAAATGTGCAGGTCAACCTTTTTGACAACCCCAGCCACATGCAATCAACAATCTACAATCAACAACCCGCAATCCGCAATCCGCAAACAACAACCCGCTTCTGTCATTTTTTTCTCGACTAAAAAGTATATACTGTATAAGGAACATATCGAATATTAGAAAGGACGCCATTTTCCATATAATCTTCGTTATTCGGGGTATGCCATGCGTTTTGCCAAGTTTCTTCTCTTGATGACTGTTTTTGCTCTTCTCCTGTATTTGCTTGCCCCGAAACGTTCCCCCCTTCTTTCCCCAGGGGATAAAATAATCGAGATCACCTATATGGCGCCCGGAGGTCCTATAGGCGGCGCCATGGCGGACATGGTTAAGGCGTTTGAACAGGAGAGCAGGGAATCTCACAGGCGGAATCCCTCCAAACCCATATACCGTGTCGTTTCCGGGCAAACGGGCGCAGTTGATCAGAACGCAGACCCCACACGATTTCTTATCAGCGTATCCGGCGGCATGCCGCCGGATGTGATCTTCTTTGCCCGGTACGCCGTAGCGGAGTGGGCTGCGCGCGGCGCCTTTCTACCTCTGGATGAACGCATAGAAAAAGACTTGAACGAGAATCATCCGGACGCCATCCAGCCCGAACGGTTCTACAAACCTGCATGGGATGAGTCCCTTTACCAGGGAAGGTTGTATTCCATTCCCAATGGAATCGACACCCGCGCCCTGGTTTACAACAAGGACCTTTTCCGCCGCGCCGGATTGGTCGATGAAAATGGCGAGCCAACGCCCCCCAGAACCTGGGAACAGCTCCGGCAATACGCAAAAAAACTCACCCAGTTCGATGAAAACGGCAATGTCAAGGTTCTGGGTTTTTCTCCGAATTACGGGAATTGCTGGTTATATATGTATGCGTGGATGAACGATGGGGATTTCCTGAGCCCGGATGGGTTAAAATGCACTTTGAACGATTCCCGATGTGTGGAAGCGCTGCAATTCATAGTTGACCTTTATCATGACGCCGGTGGATATCAACAGGTGATGGCGTTTCAATCCGGGCTTCAGGGCGGCGCGCTCGATCCCCTGATCTTGGGAAAGATCGCCATGAAAATCGATATAGATTGGGTGATGAACTGGTATTCCCAGGTGGCGCGCGATATGGATTTGGGAGTGGCGCCCCCGCCGGTTTCCCCCAGGCTTCTTGCAAAAGGGCAGTCTGAGATTTCGTGGGGAGGTGGATGGTGTTATTCCATTCCGATCAATGCAAGGAACAAAGAGGCGGCGTGGGATTTCATCCGATTCATGGTGAGCGACAGGGCGTTTGATATTTTCATGAGATCGGAAAAGGAAAATGCGGAAGCCCAGGGAAGACTCTTCATTCCGATCATGCTGCCCATCAGGGATTTGAATGAAAAATACATAAATGAATATGTCCTTTCCAATCCCAGGGTTCCCCTTAAAATCAGGCGCGGTTGCAGGGTTTTCACGGATTTGATCCCCATCAGCCACTGCAGGCCCGTGACTCCTGTAGGGCATCTTTTATGGAATCGCCATGTCATCGCAACCGAGGAGGCGTGTTATGGCAAGAAAACCCCGCAGGAGGCTCTCGATTATGGAACTGCGATTGTTCAAGCGGAATTGGACCTCATCCACCACCCGAGAAAGGGAAAACCGGTCAACTGGAGTTTTTTCTTTATGGGGTATCCCCTTGTTATCCTGGGACTGTTTGGCGGGGCGTATTTATGGGATACACGGATCGGATTCCGAAAAAAAATCGCCCGCCTGTTTTCACTAAAACATGAAATCACGGCGGAAGACCTGGTTCAGGGATCCAAGGGAGGTTATTTCCGCTCGCAATGGTGGTGGGGATTTTTATTCGTTTCCCCCTGGGTGGCGGGTTTCGTCCTGTTTGCAGGAGGTCCGCTCCTTTTCTCCATCCTCATGAGCTTTTGCGATTACGACATCCTGAAACCGGCGCAATGGATCGGCATGGAAAACTACCGATATCTCCTTACCAGGGATGAACTTATTCCCAAGGCAATGGCGAATACCGTTTTCATGGTAATCGGAATCCCGATCGGCATGATTGCCTCGCTTGGTATTGCCCTTCTTTTGAACGCAAAGATTCGCGGGATTTCCATATGGCGCACCTTTTTTTATCTCCCCGCCATCATCCCGGGCGTTGCATCCTTTATCATCTGGATATGGATGCTCAATCCTGCGGGCGGACTTTTGAACCAGACATTGAAAATCGTTGGAATTCAGGGACCCAACTGGCTGGGATCGGAAGTCTGGAGCAAGCCCTCCTTTATATTCATGGGATTGTGGGGCGCGGGTGGCGGCATGCTCATCTGGCTGGCGGGACTCAAGGATATTTCAGAACAATACTACGAGGCTGCGGCGATCGACGGCGCTTCCAGGATACAACAGTTCCGTCATATCACCCTGCCCATGCTTACTCCGTATATCTTCTTCAACCTGGTCATGGGAATGATTGGCGTGTTCCAGATATTCGACATAGCCTTTATCATGACAGGGGGTGGTCCGGTCAATTCCACCCTGTTTTACGTGTACTATCTTTTCAATAATGCATTCCGGTTTGGCCACATGGGATACGCCTCAGCCATGGCATGGATTTTATTCATCATTATTTTTATTTTAACGGTCATCCAGATCAAAACAGCCCGACACTGGGTTCATTATGGATCGGAGATATGAGAAACATTATATTAACAGATAAATTAAACCAAAGATAAAGGTGTATAAAGTGTCATATCCGAAATTGATTCTGCTGGTATTTCTGGGCGCCCTGCTTTTATATATCATGGCGCCTTCCCGTTCACCTGTATTGAAAGAAGAGGGGAACGTGATCGAGATCACCTATATGAGCCAGGGAGGTCCGCTCAGCGGTTCGCTCGATGATGTGGTGCGGGCGTTTGAAAGGGAAAGCTACGAGGCGCACAAAAAGGATCCCTCAAAACCTGTTTATCGCGTCATATCCAGCCAGAGCGCGGCTGCAGACCTGGTAAGCGATCCCACGCGTTTTGTAATCAGCGTGGCGGGCGGCATGCCCCCGGATGTCATCAATTTCGATCGTTACGCCGTTGCGGAATGGGCGTCCCGGGGCGCGTTTCATCCCCTGGATGAATTCATCCAAAGCGACCTCGAAGGCAATCATCCGGATGCCATTGTACCGGATCGTTTTTACAAGGCAGCGTGGGATGAGGCGTGTTACAGGGGCAAGGTTTACAGCATTCCAACGGAAGTGGACAACCGCGGATTGATTTACAACAAAGACCTGTTTCGCCGTGCGGGTTTGGTGGATGAAAAAGGGGAACCGACGCCCCCCAGAACCTGGGAAGAACTCCGCGAATACTCGAAAAAACTCACGCAGATCGATAAAGACGGGAACGTGACAGTACTGGGATTCGCGCCCAATTACGGCAACTCCTGGTTCTATTTCTTTTCCTGGATGAATGATGGCGAATTCATGAACGAGGATGGAACGCGATGCACGCTTAACGATCCCAGGAACATCGAGGCGCTCCAGTTCATCGTGGATTTATACAATGACGTGGGAGGGTATCAACAGGTGCTTGCCTTTCAATCCGGTTTCCAGGGCGGCATTCTGGACCCCCTTTTAACCGGAAAGATCGCCATGAAACTCGATGGATACTGGAACATGGCAACTTACGCCCAGTTCGGAAGAGACGTGGACTTTGGCGTAGCGCCGCCCCCTGTTTCTCCGCGGCTCATTGCCAAAGGAAAAAAGACCGTATCATGGAGCGGGGGATGGTCTTACGCCATTCCCTCCAACGCCAAAAACAAGGCGGC
>JAFGFK010000430.1 GCA_016931135.1 Candidatus Sumerlaeota bacterium
ATTTACTGGATCAGCATAGCCGCTGTTTACGATGGGCAGCAACCTGTGTATCCCTGGGGATGGCTCACGCGCCCCAAATTCTTCAATGACGCCGCAGTTCAAATCACCAGTCCCCTGAATCCAACCATGGGATCTGATTATGTAAGCGGTCAACCCATACCCATAACCGTACCGCAGTGGGACATGGCGTTTGTTCTAAAGACCAAAACGGTTTCGGGTACTCCAACGCCAACGGCAACACCGACTGGAAGCCCCACCGCTACTCCAACGGAAACGCCGACTCCAACGCCTACAGGAACGCCCACCCCCACGCCCGATGCGTTTGATATCAAGGATTATTTCATATTGACGCAGCCGAGCTGGTGGCATTATTCCGCAATAGAGGAAGGTTCTCCGGATGACGATTTCCGGTGGGACGTATTGACGGAAACCATCAGCGTTGGCGCTGAAACAGCCACTCAGATCAAAACCACAACAGAGGAATCCGACGATGCCAGAAATCAGGATAAGGATTTCTGGGTTCTGAAAGCCAATGGCGACCTGTTCTTCTACGGTTATCATGAGGGAGGAATTCCCGCGAGAGATTCCGCAAAATGGTATATCCCCGAGCAGGACGTCAAATTGACGGATCCGATCCTTTTCGGAACAGACGATTTGACCATCGGGCAAACCATAACCGATACCGGAGCTGGAACAGTCACGGTTCGCGCCCCGGATGGACCCCCGTTCTATGGAATGATTTTTTCCAATGTCGCATTTTCCATCAGCTCCACGGTAAACTATGTGGAATTCAGGGATAACGTCAACACGAACATGGGACAATTCAACGATGTTCTTGTTGTGACCATCAGCGTTTCGGGAAGTATCGGGGGATATTTCTCAATGGACTTCTTTGGAAACACATTCTTCCTCAAAAAAGCCGTAGGCATGGTGGTTCAGAACCAGAAACCGGATGCGAACGATGCGGAAAAACATGCGGTGGATTCCGGTGAGGTAGGTGGTACGCCCATTGCTCCGGATATTCAACCATAAAGGAAGGCGGGATTTTCTCCTGTTTTTCCCTGTATGAATAACGCCCCCGGGGAAAAATCCGGGGGCGTTTCTTTTGAGAAGGGATTATTTCCATTCAATGATATGCGCCAAACCCGGGGCGCCGGAGAGGACTTTCCTGTATGCATCCCCGATTTGTTCCAGGGGATATCGCCCGGCAATAAGGGATTTTGCCTCGAGGCTGCCATTGGAAATCAGGCGCATGGATTCCCTGAGATTCCGCCCTTCGGTCCATCGAGCATATTGCGCGGGATAATCCACCCCTTTTACCTCGTAAGAGGGATCGTAACGTCCGGGACCTGCGGCGCGGGAGATGGTGACCTCCGCCTCTTTTTGAAAGAACATTTCCCTGGGAATCTCGATATCGAGCACTCCGAGGATGACAATCCTGCCTCCATGACGTATCATTCTCAAAGCCTGGAACATCGGTTCTGCGTTTTTGGCGCTCACGCACAATAAAACCGCATCAGCGCCGCGCGATTCGGAGACATCCATCACGATTTTTTCCAGGTTCTGCGGTGAAACGCACAAAATATCTTTCTGTTCGAGGGGCGAAAGGCGTTCGGGCATGTTGTCCGAAACCACAATGCGGCAGCCTGCGAGCCGGGCGAGCCGGGCGGCGAAATTGCCCACGAGTCCGGCGCCCACAACCGCGCAAACATCCCCCAACTGCAGCCTTCCGAGGCGAAATCCATGCATGGAAATGGCAACCAGCCCGATAAAAGCAGCGGATTCCATATCCACATCTTCCGGAACGGGAAGGACAAGATGCCTGGGAACAACCACATACTCGCTGTGGGATACATAAGGTCCGCCGTAATAAGCGGCGCGATCGCCTTTTTTCAGCGAAATTTCATTTCCGCGGGATTCTTCCACAATCCCGGCGCCGCAGTAACCGAGATTGGTCCGGAGAAGTTCCTCTGGTGATTTTCCGATGGTTTCCAGGATGCCTTTGCGTTCGGTGCCGGGGCTGATCAGGCTGTGCGTCATGCGGCACAGGACGCTTTCATCGAAAAGAGCGGGCATAGGCGCATCTGCGAGAGATACGCCGCCCTTGCCGTCGCTAATGATTTTTTTCATAATAAAACCGCCTTTTGAAAGTCATCTGGCGCTCTTGCATGGTCGGACCTCGCCAGACAAGTCGGACAGCGTCTGACCGGTCAGACCTGTCGGACAATGTCAGACATGGTCAGACCAGTCTGACATGGTCGGACATTCACTTTACCGGAGCCATTCCTCGAGATGATCTCTTACGAAATCGTCATCGGATAAAAAGGGATAATCCCGCGAAATCCGGTCGATTTCGTTTTTCTGCCCTGGAGAGAGTTTCAGATTCGGATCGAGGCAGCGGATGGTTTGAAGAAGCCCCTGGCGACGTAATATCTCGTGTATTCCCGGTATGCATCCTTTGAAATTATTCGCCGCATCGAAAAGCACGGCATTGGCGTCCGTAAGCGAGGCGCTTTTTGCAAGAAGAGCCGGGGGAATAGGGTTGTCCTTGAACATTATCCCATGAATCTGCTCGAGTAACGACACGGCTTTCCTTGTCCACACGCTCCATTGCCCCAGAAGCCCCCCTTTGATGCGAATGGTCTTGACGCCTCCCGTGGTATTGATGAGACAGGGGGTGATAAGGTCCATGATGATATTATCATCGTTCCCGGTATAAAGGGTGACATCATTATCCCTTCCGGACATGGCAACCGCGCGCACTACATCGAGGGTCTGGTATCGATTGAACGGCGCAATCTTGACTGCCACGACGTTTTCGATCTCGACAAATCGTCTCCAGAAGGAATACGGAAGGATGCGGCCTCCTACAGCCGGCTGGAGGTAAAACCCGAAGATGGGAATGATGCGGCTGATAGTTTTGCAATGATCTATCAGGGCGGCATCGGATGCGTTTTTCAGGGCTGCGAGGGATAACAAGGCTGCATCGTACCCCAAAGAGGATGCGGTTTCAGCCTCTTTTTTCGCCTGAATCGACTTGCCGCATACGCCTGCAATTTTGACAAATGGTCTGGGATTTTTCGAGACACAATCGTTCACAACATCCCTGGCAAATTCGAGGAGCGGTTGAAACAGGTTGATTCCAGGGTTTCTGATTTCGAATTGCGTGGTATGAACGCCCACGGCAACGCCGCCGGCGCCGGCGTCGAAGTAATAACGGATGAGGGCGCGCTGGTATTTCTCGTCGATCTTTTTCCTTTTGGAAAGGGCAAGAGGAAGGGGCGGAATGGCAATACCTTTTTTGATCATTTCAAGAATGTTCTGATCAGGCATGGGACTTCGCATTTTTCTTACCCCCCTTTCAGGATTTATGGTCCTCATCCAGGAACTGGCCATCTGTTACCTGGAAATGAGTGGGTTTATCGAGGGTGGCTCCACCCATTTTGATCCAATCCGCCACCCATTGTATCATGTTATCCACGGAAACGCGGGGTTTTCCGAAAAGTTCGACGGAACGTGCGGTGTTGCTCAGGTAAGCCTTTCCGGAATCCTTTCCGCAAAACCCGACTTTTTTTGCGAAAATTTCCGCAAATTTTTCCGCCAGGTCTTTCACGGGGAGCATCCAGTCTCCTGTGACATTCAGAATTGCCGGGGGGCAGGCGGCATGTTCCAGACAAAGGAGGGCGCGGTTGATGGCGTCGCCCTGCCAGATGCAATTGACATAACCCACAGACAAATCCACCGGTTTTTCGTCAAAAACATTTTGAGCAATATCCAGAAGGACGCCATAACGAAGGTCTATGGAATAATTGAGGCGGAAGAGGAGAAGCGGGGTTAACCTGTGCCTTGAAAAATATTCGAAGACCCGTTCCCTTGCGAGGCAGCTGTTGGCATATTCTCCCACAGGATCAGGCGGGTCTGTTTCTCTGCAGCCGCCGGATTCGAAGGAAACAAGGGGATATACGCAACCTGTAGAAAAGGCGACTATACGGGAATTGACATACCGGTTTCCAACATTATACGGAACAATGGCATTGATCATCCAGGTAAGTTCCTCTGAGCCTTTGACGCCGAACTTGCGACCTGCCATGAATATGACGTTGTCGGCGAGAGGCAAAAGATTGACCTTGTCCGGATCGAGGAGATCGCATTCAATGACCTCAACGCCCAGGCTTACCAGTTTATCCGGGATGGAGACGTCAACTCCGATGATTTTTTTCCGGATGCCGGTCAGTTTGCAGGCATTGAGGGCAACTCGCGCGAGAGAAACGCCCATTTTGCCGCCAGCGCCCAGGATGACGATATCGCCCTTGATCCGTCGCATCATTTCTATGGTCTCCGGATAAGGCGTTGCCAGAAAATCATCCAAAGATTCTTCTGTCTGGATTGTTTCCATATCCCATAAATTCATTTTATATCCACCCTTCAGGTATTATCTATGAAATCGGTAACGTTCATGCCTGACTTTACTTCCCGATGGCGTGAATCCATAATTATCCTCTCATTTGATAAATGCACAAAGTTATGGAAGGATGCGATAACAGTAAAAAAGATAAGAATCAATGTCTTTTTTGAGATTGTTATAACTTTAGTTTTTCCAAACATTTTCTTTACATAAAAGGTCTTTTACGCTACATATTTGCTCAATTTAACGGTGAATTTACTTTAAAGGGAAAAATGCCATGCAGATTCATGAATTGATTGTAGAAAAGGCGGTTTGTCCGAGTATATCGGCATCAGACAAGGATGGGGCGCTGGCTGAATTGGTCGATTCCCTTGTTCAGGCGGGGCGTTTGAGCGGGAAAGAGACGGCTTTGCGCGATCTTATTTCCCGCGAGCGAAGCGGCAGCTCGGGCATTGGAATGGGCATCGGGATTCCTCACTCCTGCACATCTGCAGTGCATCAACCGATGATTGCTTTTGGCAAATCCCCCCGGGGAATTCCGTTTCAGTCGATCGATCAGGAACCGGTTCATTTTATATTTTTGATCCTCAGTCCTGTCAATGGAGACGGAATACAGTTGAAAATCCTGGGGCGTCTGGCGAGGCTCTTCAATAATCCGGGATTCCTGAGAACCCTGAGAGAGAAAAACGCTCCGGCAGAGATTGTCGCCTTCATACGTCAGGAGGAGGCGAACCTGGGTGAAATCGAGCTTCCGGGGGGACTACCTTCTGTTTGCGTGGTGGGCGCGGGAAACGGCGGGCTTGCCATGGCGGGACATCTTACATTAGTGGGTTGTCATGTTCATATTTTCAACCGAAGCCCCGAACGCCTCAAGGCAATCCAGTTATCCGGCGGGATACAACTGACCGGTGAGGTGAACGGTTTTGCCAAGCCGGAGGTCATAACAAACGATCCTGAAGAAGCCTTGAGCGGGATGGATATCATTATGGTGGTGGTACCTGCCACGGGGCACCGGGAAATTGCGGAACTCCTGGGCAAACACATCAAGGAAGGGCAGCTGATAGTACTCAATCCGGGCGCCATGGGCGGCGCGCTCGAATTTGCGGAGATATTGCGTCGTATGAACATACCGCCCTATTATTTTCTTGCCGAGGCGGAAACATTGATTTATGCCTGCCGTATCACCAATCCCGGGCAGGCGCGTATTTTTCGCATCAAAAATGCAGTTCCCGTGGCGACCTTTCCCGCTTATCATATCACGGATGTGCTTGCCACCCTTCGAAAAGCCCTTCCCTATTTCATCCCGGGCGACAATGTTTTGAAGACCAGTTTGAGCAATATCAGCGCGGTGTTTCATCCGGCGCTCATGATTCTCAACACCTCCTGGATAGAACAGCGCAAGGGAAATTTCGAGTTTTATCTTGAAGGCGCCAGCGCTTCCGCCGCGCGCATACTGGAAGCCCTGGACAAGGAGCGCGTCAAGGTGGCGGAAGCCCTGGGCGCCCGCGTCCTGACCGCCCGGGAATGGCTGTACCAGGCTTACGGCGTTGCGGGAGACAATCTCCATGAAGCCATGCAGGCGAACACGGGTTACCGGGGCATCCATGCCCCCCACACGCTGGATCACAGGTATGTCACGGAGGATGTTCC
>JAFGFK010000431.1 GCA_016931135.1 Candidatus Sumerlaeota bacterium
ACGCCTACTCCAACTCCCACCCCCACCCCAACTCCTGATAACAGTCAATATGTAGTGGATAATTTCGAGAGTTACGCAACTGGCGCAATAGCAGTATTCCAGAAACCCACTTATTCCGGAAGCACAACAGGCGTGAACGCAGGCGACAGCTCCACGGTATCCACGGAAGCGGCGAACAGCGCCCTGGATCCCAATGTCGGCAGCCCCGGAACCAAATCCGACAAGGTCGCCTGGCAATGGACAACAGCTGGTTCCGGCTTTATCCGCCTGACAACAGCGAATGCCCCCAATAAGCCCAATCCCCTGCTCGATCTGTCCAAGGGGCTTTCCATTTACCTGAAACTCCCCTCCGGAAAAATCGATCTCCAGCTCATCGTTCGCGAAACCGGCGGCTCCGGACCTATCGGCGCCAATGGCGGAGTATCGGGAACGCTCGAACGCACCGCCACACCCATTCGCATCAATGGCTCCTCCGATTGGCAATACATTCATTTTGACATTCCCAATGAAACCTGGACTGGTTACGTTACCGGAAACGGCGTTCTGACTGGCAGCTGGGGAACCCTCGAGGCGCTCAGCATCACCGCGGTCAGCGGCGATCCCACAACAGATTTCACCCTTTACGTCGATGATATCTACCAGGGACCCGCTCAGGATCCGAACATGGAAAAGATAGTGGATAACGACCAGGGCGCGCCCGCATATACGGAAACAGGAACCTGGGCAACCAGCGGCTCCACAGGTTATAACGGCGGCACATACCGTTACGCCACCGCTGGCGGGGCGCATACCGCCACCTGGGATCTGGACCTTCCCTCTGCCGGTTCCTGGACCATCTCCGTGATTTACAGGTCCGGAACAAACCGCACGACGTCCACCAAATACGTGGTGCAGACCGCTTCCGGCGATCAGACTGTTTACATCAACCAGCAGACAAACAACCTGACATGGGTAACGCTTGGTACATGGAACTTTGATTTCAATGGAGGGTCTGTGAAACTCGACGCTGCCGGATCATCCGGCGGATCTGTTGTCATTTCCGACGCCGTCAAAGCGGTAAAATAACAGATCATGCTTTTCCTCTTAAATTTCTCGGGCCCCGGATGCAACGCTCCGGGGTCCTTTTTTCCCCATAATAATCCATTCATAAAGTCAGGAATCTGTCCTGCTTCACATTTGCGCCCCGGATTTCCCGGTTTGCGCCGCGATACATGGATTTGAATTATTCAAAAAGGAGTCGTTCCATGATAAACAGAAATTGGCTCGGATCGAGAAAATCTATCTCATGTAACATGATAATTTACGCGGCTCTGGCGCTCTGTTTGTTCTTCATGGCTACCCATCGAATACAGGCGCAACAGACGCTTAATGACGCCGACTGGTTCGAACGCGAGCTCGGCGATGGCGTAATCTGGCGCTTTTATCTCTTTGATAACCTCTTCGGCTCAAAACAAAGCGTCAGCTACATCGACGCCGATCTTATGAATCCCAATGTGTCGGTTGAATTTCCTTATCTTGTAAGCGGGCGTCAATTGACGAGTTCCATGATCCAGCAGCAGTTCCCCGATGCCGTTACGGGAATAAACGGAACATATTTCAATACCACGTATGGGGGGCATGTAACCTATCTCCGCATCGATGGAACAGTTATACCGCCTGGCGGCGATCTTTTTGCCTCCTGGGGATATGAAGGGGCGCTGGCGATGGACGCCTCCGCCAACGCCTCCATTATAAAAAAACCATCCAGGGGATGGGCGCGGGATAAAACCCATCCCGATATTATGGCTTGCGGTCCCCTTCTGATCGTAAATGGCGTCATTCCCTATTCTTATCTTGCCTCTATTGGTTCCCATTGTACCAGCCGACACCCCAGAAGCGCCGTTGGAATCACGTCGAATTATCACCTCATTCTTCTTACAGTTGATGGCAGAACGGCAATGGCGAGCGGCATGACCTGTGAAGAACTGGCTCAGATCATGGCGCAACTCGGATGCCCCAACGCCCTCAATCTGGATGGAGGCGGCTCCACCACATTATGGGGTGATGGAGAACCGTATAATGGCGTTCTGAATTATCCCTCGGACAATGGCGTTTATGATCACTTCGGCGAACGCGCCTGTTCCAATGCCATTTCCATAGAATCCATCGCCCCGAATCCCAAAACATGGGATGCAAGGCTGGTTTCCAAAACCTTCTCCCCGAATATGGTCTCCAAAACCTCCCAGATTGTCACACTTGTTTATCATAATATCGGAACCAATGCATGGTCCGCCTCCGATACAAAAGTCGTTCTTGCCAGGCCGGATACCCGTACAAGCGATTTCCAGGATGTTGGCGCCTGGATTTCTTCTTCACAACCCGCTTTGATGAATCCTTCCACAGTGGCGCCCGGAGAAACAGCCACTTTTTCGTTTGCATTGAAGGCGCCCGATATTTCCATAACCACCTTGTACGATGAACATTTCATGCTGAGTCAAAACGGCGTTGGCAGAATCGGTCCCGCCGATAGCGAAGCCTGGATGAGAATCTGCGTTCAACCGGAATCTTCAGGCGGAGAAACCGTCATCGTGGATAATGACTACGGTTACCCCGCTTACACGGAAACAGGCACATGGGCGACATCAGGCGCTCCAGGCTATAACGAGGGAACTTATCGTTATGCCTCGGTTGGGGGCGCTCACACCGCAACATGGACAGCTTCCCTCATCGCAGGCGATTACCAGGTCGCTGTTATCTATCGCTCCGGAACAAACCGCGCCGCTTCCACAAAATATGTGATCAGCGCTGCTGGAGGAAATCAGAATGTTTTTATAAATCAGCAGTATAACGACCTGGTGTGGGTTGTCCTGGGTACTTTCACATTCAACTCTGGCGATAATACCATTAAGCTGGATGCATACGGGAGCTCCGGGGGAACCGTAGTCATCGCCGATGCCGTCAGTTTTACACTGGCGTCAACGCCAACGCCATCACCCACCCCAACTCCCACTCCCACCCCTACTCCAGAACCCAATCTCCTCGATATTATTGTCGATAACGATCAGGGCGCTCCGGTTTATACGGAAACAGGAACATGGACTACTTCCGGTTCAACCGGATACAATGGAGGGACATACCGCTTTGCTGATGCAGGCGGTTCTCATACGGCAACCTGGAATGCGACTCTTGGATCTGGCATGTACCAAGTCTTTGTTTTTTACCGCGCCGGAACCAATCGCGCCACCTCCACCAGGTACAACATCGCTACAGCCAGCGGTACACAGACCGTTTATATCGATCAAACCCTGAACAGCATGACCTGGGTTTCCCTGGGAACCTTCCGATTCAACGAAGGTAGCGCCGCAATGACCCTCGACGCCGCTGGCAGCTCCGGCGGAACGGTCGTCATCGCTGACGCCGTCCGCTTCACCTTTATCGAACGAATCGTTGACAATGATCACGGATCGCCCGATTATGCGGAAACCGGAACATGGACAACCAGCGGCAATCCTGGTTATGATGGCGGAACCTATCGCTGGGCATACTCCGGCAGCGCAAATAACGCGTCATGGGATTTGAATCTGCCCTCTTCCGGCGCCTGGACAATTTCCGTCATATATGTTACTGGCGTTAACCGCTGCGCATCCGCCAAATTTGTCGCGCAAACCGCATCAGGTCCCCAGACTGTCTATATCGATCAAACGCAGAACAATCTTACCTGGGTGACTTTGGGAACCTTTGACTTCAATTTCAGCGGCGGTTCCGTAATGTTGGACGCCCTTGGATCTTCCGGCGGCACGGTTGTCATCGCCGACGCTGTCAGGGCGATCAAACAATGAATCCCTCATTGTAATAGGGATATCCCGCCCCCGGATATAAAATTCCGGGGTCTTTTTTTGATGTCATGATTCTCCTATTTTATTGCCAAGTCGCATTGAATCTTATTATAAGAATCCTTATATCTATTTTTCAATATGGTTGAACCGCTTTTTTTTCGGAGCATTTATCATTCAAATAAAAACCGAAATATTGCTCGAATTCGACAAGATCAAATCCGCCGGCGCTTCCTATGCCATCACCGCCGGGGGGAAAGACCTGTTTTTGTCTCTCGCTCCCTGTCAAAATATATCTGTCATATCTCGCAATCTCTCACTGCTTCGCCAGTTGATGACGATCTTTGACAAAGGAGAAGCCATTCCCCTTGAAGGGCTGTGCGATATCAATGACTGCATCAAAAAACTGGACGCCATCAGTTCCTCCCTCGATGAAAAGGAACTTCTCGATCTTGCCCGTTTCCTGGAAGCGTCTCAGAAACTGAGATTATTCCTTCATAAGCACAAGGAAACAGCCCCCGATCTTTTCGAAACCTTCAAATCCCTGATCTCCCTTCCCGAGATAGTCAAACTCATACGATCGAAGATCGATGACGAAGGCGAGGTTCGGGAAAACGCCTCTCCCGTATTGAATAAATTATTTTCCGAACTGGAAGCGGCTCAAAGAAAAATTCAATCCGAACTTGCCAGAATGGTGAAATCCCTTTCCCAGCAGAAATTGCTCCAGGAGGAGTTTCACACCCTGCGCGGCGATCGCTACGTGCTTCCCGTTCGCGCTGCGTCAAAAGGCAGGGTTCCGGGAATCGTTCATGACGTCTCCGGAACAGGAGAAACGGTCTTCATCGAACCCCTCGCCATTGTGGAGCATTCCAACCATCTCGCCACAATCAGAATTCAGATCAAAAATGAAATCCAGAAAATACTCCTCGAGCTCTCGGATATGATCCGCCCGAATCTGGCTGAAGTCGGGCAGAACTCCGCCCTGATCGCTGAATTTGATTTTCTCCATGCCAAGGCGCGCTTTTCGCACAATAATTTCTTCGCCATTCCCGAAGTGGCGGAAGAGGGATGCCTCAAACTCCTTCGCGCCCATCATCCCCTCTTGTACCTCAAGGATAAAAAAACCTCGGTTCCCATCACCCTGGAACTCTCCATAGAGGATAAGGTTCTCATCATATCCGGACCCAATGCCGGGGGTAAAACCACTGCCCTGAAAACTATGGGGATTCTAACCATGATGGTTCAATCCGGCTTGGCGGTTCCCGCATTTCCGGATAGCAGGTTTCCCGTGTTCCATAATTGGTTCGCCGATATCGGCGACGCCCAGGATGTCACCGAAGGCGTCAGCACATTTTCCGCTCATATCCGTAATATCGCGAGGATATTGAGAGAATCCGATAGTAGAAGCCTGATTCTCCTCGACGAACTCGGTACGGCGACAGACCCTACGGAAGGGGGAACTCTCGCCATCGGGATTCTCGAGAAACTGGCGTTCTCTTCCGCGCTTATCATCGCCACATCGCACCTGTCCCCCCTCAAGGCTTGGGCGCATGAATACAAGGGCGCGCGCAACGCCTCCTTTCGCCTCGATGAAGTAACGCGGGAGCCCACTTTTCAGATCATGCTGGATGTGCCAGGGGCAAGCGAGGCGTTCCTGATCGCACAGCGTGAAGGACTTCCATCGGATGTCATGCGCCGAGCCTCTCAGCTCCTGCCCAAAGGCGAAGCGGACCTCTCCCAGCTGGTCGCCTCCCTTCATATCAAGGAAAAGGAACTGGAAAAAAGTCGCAGGGAAATAAAAGAACTCATGGCGGAACAGAAAAAACTCCGGTATCATATCAGCGAACTCAAGGATTACCTGAAGGAAAAGGAACGCAGGCTTGAGGAGGATATGCTTTCTGCAAAGGAAACTATGTTAAAGGAAGCAGGGGAGTTTATCGAAAAGCGGCTCGCTGATCTCCCGACGCGGCAGGCGGCAGTTCAGGCAAAATCTGAAATCAAAAAGGAAATTCAAAAAGTCGAGAAAAAACAAAACATAATCAAAAAAATCTATGAGGAACCTGTCGATCCGGACCGATTCTCTCCGGGTAAAACTGTGTATATATCCGCTCTTAACGAATTGGGCGAGATCAAGGCTGTGGACCGTGTTAAACTCAACGTCATAGTGCTCGCAAAAGGCATGGAAGTAACCGTTCCCATGTCCGGACTGAAAATACCGCTTCCCCAGGAAGCCTCTTTCCCCCCGATGCAGAAAATCACCTACAGGAAAAGAGA
>JAFGFK010000432.1 GCA_016931135.1 Candidatus Sumerlaeota bacterium
ACCCCGCCGCCTCTCCAGTCTTCCATGAATACGCCGCCCCGCATCAATGCGTTCCATCCGGGGAAATCCTTTGCCCTGGCAATTTTAGCCATTACATGCGCATTGCCTGATTCCACAAGGGTTTTGACCAGATACGGCGTTCCGATAAATCCCGTATCCAGATGATGATTGCGCGAGGCGATATCATCCAAAAGCCTCTGTAAAACAAGGTCGCGGCATTCTTTAGGCGCCAGATCGAGCGACCACGCAAGCGCCTGAACCGTCTGATGATTTCCCTGGTAAATTCCCGTTTTCGGATCGAGCCATTTTTTATTGAAGGCTTCTTTTATTTGCTCCGACAATTTCGCGTAAGGGACAATATCATTTTCTTTCTTTAGAATTTTCGCGGTTTCGCTCAGGATGCGGGCGTAAAAGGCATACGCGGCTGTGGAGGTCATCTCGATGGGCGCCTTGGCGCCGGGGCAGTTCCAATCCCCCAAGCCCCAGTTGAGAATCCGGGATTCCCCAGCCCTCGATGTCATGTAGTCCACAAATCCCTTCATGGCGTCATAATTTTCCTCCAGAATCCGCTTGTCGCCATAGTAGAGATAATGATGCCAGGGACCCCATACGATCACGCCTCCCCAAAAGGGACCATTCAGCGTGGGATATTCAAAGTCCCCGGGCGCGCAACAGGGAACATAACCATCCTCTCTCTGCGCCTCACGGAAATCCTTGAACCAGTTGCCATAAACCGCAGCCATATCAAAATAGTAAATCGCAGACTCGAGCATACTCTGAACATCCTGCGTCCATCCGCATTTTTCACGCGTCGGATCCTGGGGAAAGCCGTAGTTGTAGTTTTTTTGCGTGCGGCGCAGAACCTCGTGCAGTTCGTTGAACCAGGGATCGGAACACTCGAACGAACCGACGTCGGCAAGATCCGTGTGAATCTCCTTCACTGTAAGCGTGTCTTTATCCGGTTCATGCTCAAGACCCGAAACGCTTATCTGATGGATAGTTTCATAAATGAATTTTGGCTGATAAATCTCTTCTTCCTCGCCGTGAAGTATAAAAGTCCCTTTGTTTTCATTTCCCCAGGATATAGATATTGTGCGCCCTTTTTCTCCTATGGTTTTTAAAACCGGTATTCCAGAGGAGATAAAGGGCAGGGTAAAAATCCATGCGTCGCCAACCTTTTCTACTCCTGTGGGAAGAATGGTTTCGCAGATACGAATGGGGGGAACCATTTGCGCCATGAGTTTGCCTCCCGGAGAGGGCGCCATCACAACCGGTTTCCACTTTTCGTCATTGTATCCGGCGCGATCCCACCCGGGCTTCGCGAGGCGGTTGTCAACATTTTCGCCATACCATCCGTCGTTCATGGTGATCTCGCCTACCGACCATTTCCAATTCTCATCGGAAACAAAATTAGTTTTCGATCCATCCGCGTATTCCACAACGAGTTCGAGGAGGAGCTTGGGATAACTTGTCCAGGATTTGTTTGTGTAGATGTTCAGGTATCCTGGAGAGGGAGTGTTGAGCCATCCATTTCCGAGGATCACGCCAATGGCGCGGCGCCCGGGCGGCAAACCAGATGTGACGTCATACGCCACATAGTTGACGCTTTTATTATAACTGCTGAATACGGGGGAGATCACATCATCGGAAATCTTGTTTCCATCGATGAAGAGTTCAGACCATCCAAGCCCGCTGAAAAAGACAGTGGCGCGCCGGACTTTTTTTTCGATCTCGATTTCCCTTCGCATGAGGATCGCGGCATGTTGCGGGTCTTCCGGTGTATAACCCTGTAGAAGGGCTTCCGCCTCTTTGCGTTTCTCCTCTTCGATGCGATTCAGGTCTTCCTCATCGGAAAGCAGACCATATCCATCCGTGAGTTTTATCGCAGCCCATCCACATCCTTCAAAACTGTCGCTTGATGAAACCGGGGCATTCCGGGAAATCAGTGAGCCATCGGAAAAAGCCTCGATTTCCGCAAGGGCAAAGCAATATTTGTGATCACCGTGGGGACGCTGCCACATGAGAAAAGAGGTGATGCGAATATAACGCGCAGAAATATTATCAATTGGAAAAGAGGCATACGCCTTTCCCGGATTGGGAAAATCCGAATCCGCTTGATTCGCTACCGTTGTAAAGGAGGTGAACGCAGCGTCATCCGAAATATCGAGCCGAAAACGCATTGGGAAGCCAAAGCCGGGAATATCTTCATGAAAAACCGGGTGGAGACGCGCTTCATGGATGGGAAGCGATTGCCCAAGGTCAATTTGCGCCCATTTGATTTCATCCTTCTGATCCGAGATCTGGGCGTGGTATCCCAGAACCGGACCAATGAGTTGGGGCGCGCCTGTTTTGGGCGCAATCCAGTTTCCATGCCAGTCGGATTCGGAAAAAAGTCCAGTGGTAAAGCTTGCGGGGGCGCTCCACGGGGAAGGTTGACCATTTTTATCCCATACGCGCGCCGCCCACCAGTATTTTTCGCCTGAACAAAGCGGCTTGCCTTTGTAAATTACATGGAGAGACCTACCAGAGGGGATTCTTCCCGTATCCCACATATCCCCTTTTCCGGATTTGATACTTTCCTCATTTCCTGCCACAATGATATGATAAGCGGTTTGTTTTTCCCCGCGTCTTTGATATGAAATCCGCCAACTCAAGGAGGGATTGGGATTGTCCATCCCGAAGGGATTTGCCCGGTATTCACAAGTAAGATTCACAACATCAATCTCTGGTTTCTCATCTGAAATAATGGCGCCGGGAAAAAAGGCAATATGAAATAGAAACAGGAAAAAAGTGAAACCGGTTAATCGAGATCGATTCATGATCAAATTGAATAACCTCCTGACGTTTTTTCTTTGATCAAGCCTGATATCTGAAGTACATAACCGGCAATCACTATCAGAAGCCCAATGGACATAAAGCGAAACGAGGAGAAAAACAGATGGAGCAGTATCAATGATCCAAGGCCAACGGCAAGGAGGCTGACGGTTTGAAAGGTCTGGCGGTCCATTTTCAGATTCAGATAAGGAAGAACCGCAATTCCCAGGGAAAGGAGCAGAATAAGCCAACCCAAACCATCTTTGATATCAGCCCCTTTCAGGGAAACAATCAAATCTTCTCCCAAATCAATATCCTGCTTGGGAAGAGGGATGTCCTTCGGGATCATTTCGGAAAGTAACTTGTTATTCAGCCTGTTCATTTCCTTCCCTACATTGATCTTAAACCAGGGAAGGAAGAAACCGAGGAGAACGAAGGCGGCGCCGAACAGGATCAATTTGCGGAAGATAGACAGTTTCACCAAGCCGTTTTGCTTGGGGCGCTCGCGCTGGGAAAGGGCGTTCAAAAGATCGGTCGCCTCTTCCGAGGTGATTTTTCCAGCTTCCAGCATTTTGAGGATTTGCGCCGATTCTTCGGAAGAGGACTTGGGAACGGTTTCGCCGGATTCGGGTTTTGGCGCGCCGGATTCCTGGCCGCTTAGGGTTTTCAGAGCGGGATATATCGCCAGCATTATCAGGATCGCGACAAATACGTTATAAAATCCAAATCCCAGGAGAAATCCGCAAACCGCTATGGCAACGCCCCATAACAGATTTGATGCGCATAACCATGCTTTGAAACCGGGCAAACCCGGCTTTTTTTCACCCTCGGTCAAACCTGTGCCCTGCCATTTCCTGACAATCTTGAGTAAAAAAGCGCCCCCGGCTATGATGAATACAAACACAATGAGCAAAAGATAAGCCTTTGGAAAGAGATAAATAGCAGAATCAATAGATCTACCCGGTATGTGGAGTAGAGGAAATGTCCATTGTGGGGGGCGATTGGATAGAAAATTGGGTAACAGGATATACATAATACCAACGATGGTAAAAAGAAGGGAAAGAGCCAGAGAGGCGAAAACCGATAATTTCAACGCCAGGCGGCAAACCAAATATCCCAATAAAAAAGGAACGAGGAAAAAGACGCTTAACAAGAAAAGCCTTGCAATACTGAAACCTATAGCAGACATATTATTGACCTCCTTTGAGCATCTGCGCAGCCTCTTTTGCCGTGATTTCGCCCCGTTCCACCATTTCGAGGATCTCTTTGGGAGAAAGTTGAGGGGATGTCTGGTTTCCCAGTATCTCGTTCACCAGGTCGAGTTTCTTGCAGACCGTGGGATAGGAGATTCCCAGGAATTTTTCCATTTCCCGGATATTCCCCCTGCACCGCAGGAATGTCATGACGAAATCCTGCAGATCCTGGGGAAGGCGGAAGAAAGGCGGGATAGGGAGGCTGGTATCGATCTGGGTTTTGCACCCGGAGCAGACCAGCCTGCCAACTACCAGTTCGCCGTTACAAAAAGGGCAGCGCGAGACAATTTTTTTATCCATAATTTCTTTATCCTAAAGATAAACATATTCAATGTTTAAATTAAATAATTCAATCTGTCAATTAAAATCTTTAATTTTTTAGCTTGGGGTCAGGCTATAATGTTTTATAAGATTAACGGTGAAATTAGTTATCATATAATGGTTTAATCTTATAAAACATTATAGCCTGACCCCAAAAAAAGTATTGACAAATGGAAAAGTTTTTTAAAGCGTCTCTTCATTATGGCGCGACCAAAAAGAATCAATATCCCCTTTTGCCTGTATCATGTCATTTCCAGAGGCAATCCAAACGCTCCGATCTTTCGTGAAAACGCTGATAAAAATAAATTTCTTTATTATCTCGATAAATATGCGGACCTTTATTCCTTTCGGATTCATGCCTATTGCCTTATGGAAACCCATCTCCATCTCCTTTTGGAAAGCTCGGAACAAAATCTTCCCGATTTAATGCACCGACTTTTGACGGCTTATACCGTATGGTTCAATAGACGCCATGAAACATGGGGACATCTCTTTTCCGGGCGTTATAAAAGCCTTGTGGTCGATAAAGGCTCTTATCTGGTCGCCGTTTCGAGATACATCCACCTTAATCCAGTTGAAGCCGGGTTGGTGGAGCAGGCTCAGGATTATACGTGGTCCAGCATGAAGTATTATCTCCACCCGGAGAGCGCCCCTCCTTATCTATATACAAAGGAAATCCTGAGCTGGTTCCATGACAATGTTGCGGAGCACGAAAAATTCGTTCGCGAGGGTATGAGTGAAGAAAACAAGCCAAAGATTCTTGCCCAAAGGTTTGTCAGCGGAGAATTTTTTGCCGACAGATTGCAGGAAAGACTGAAATCCGATGATAAACACGCAAAAGAATCTCCCGCTGAAAAGAAAAAAATCAAAAGAGATTCCAATAAAAAAGAGAGATTCCAAAAGGCGGACAACCTTTTGAATATTGTGTGCAAATTTCTGGGATGTAAAAAAGATAAGTTAAGATACACGAAAAAGCGAAAAGGCGCGTTCAAAACCGGATTTATGATGCTTGTTCTACTATTAAGGGAGCGTACGACTTTGATATTTCGAGAGATAGGAGAATATCTTGGGTGCTCCCCAGAACATGCGCAACATATATATCTTCTCTCAAAAAACGATGAAAAGGTATTGCAAAATGTAGATAAAATCCGAAAGGGACTGGGGGAAATCTTATAAAATATTATAGCCTGACCCCCAAAATGGATAGGACAAAAAACGCTGGCTAATCTTATAAAATATTATAGCCTGACCCCAATTTGGGTCGTTTTGATGGGGACGCTTTGGGCTGCGCCTCCAAAATATCTTCATCTCTTGCCTCAGTCGGCTCCTACGGCGTTTCTCCCCGGGGAAAAAATCGAACTCTGTTTCGATATTTCCCTATCAGGCGCCGATACCGCCCTTCTCGAAATTCTGGATTATATGGATCAAACCGTCTATTCCCGAAACCTTCTCGCCAACGATCTCGGTTCTTCCGGCGCCTTTACTATTCCTGTTCCGGTCAAATTATATGGCGTTTTTCGCAGCAGGCTTTCCCTGAAGGATAAAAACAACATCCTCGAAACTGATGAACTCACCTTTGCTCGCATCCGGGACGTCTCCCTTAAAACGCCCCTCCCCGATTCCCCCTTCGGCATCGGATCTTACTTCGCCATGAGATTCAACCCTGAGGAATTGAAGGTCGGCGCCAGAATGCAGCAGTTGCTCGGGGCGGCATGGAATCGCGAAGAACTGCTCTGGGATATCGTGGAACCGGAGAAAGGAAAATGGACATGGGATAAAACCGATCGAACGGTAAAGGCATGCC
>JAFGFK010000433.1 GCA_016931135.1 Candidatus Sumerlaeota bacterium
ATCGCAATTTTTTCTGTTTGCATAATTCTTCATAAAAAGGCTTGAAATAAATATATGAAGAAAATCATCTGACATGGCAAGAGAAAAGTATCAAATAGTACCCAGAGGGGGGCGCCCTGACTCTGTTACCCAAACCTCCTTACGGGGTGGGATTTCATTACCAAAATCAGCAATATCAAGTATTTATATTATGATTTTATTCTTGACATAAAGCGCTGACACGCCCTATTAAGAATAATCTTTAGTAAAATAGGAGGATATTATAGTTCCTTTACAATGTTTTTCCAACCAATTTCAAGGAGGTGAAACATAAGGTCAAATGAATGACATCGTCGTTGTTCTCGTGACAGGGATTGTTACCCTGTCCATTGGAACAATTGGCGGTTATGTTCTGTTTTTACAAGCTTCCAGAAAAAAAATCGGCTCAGCCGAAGATAAGGCAAAAAAGATTCTGACCGATGCGGAAGAAGAGGTTAAAAACAAGATAAAAGAGGCTTCCATTGAAGCCAAGGAACAGGTCTTTCGCACGAAAAAAGCGCTGGAAAAAGAGATTACCCGAAGAAGAGTCGATCTCGAACGCCAGGAGAAAAAAATCCAAAGGCGCGAGGATATGCTCGACAGCAAATTCGAACTGATCGATAAAAGAGAACGTCAGGTAACAGGCAAAGAACAGCAGATCGATGGTAAACTCAAAAGGCTCGATGAACAACTCAAGGAAATGGAGGAAGTCAAACAGAAGCAGATTCAGCGCTATGAAGAGATTTCCAGCATGACCGTAGAGCAGGCGAAACAGGCTCTTCTGGAGAGTCTGGAAAATGAAGTCAAACAGGAAGCCGCGATCGTCATCAAAAGGGTAGAGACTGAAACGCGCGAGATCGCGGAAAAAAAGGCGCGACAGATCATTACGCTCGCTATTCAACGTTGCGCTACGGATCAGGTCACCGAAAGCACCGTATCGGTTGTGAATCTTCCCAATGAAGAGATGAAAGGCAGAATCATCGGTCGCGAGGGGAGAAACATTCGCGCCTTGGAAGCAACCACCGGTTGCAACATCATTGTCGATGACACGCCAGAGGCGGTGGTTCTATCCTGCTTTGATCCCCTCAGAAGAGAAGTCGCCCGCTTGTCTCTTCAAAAATTGATATCGGATGGAAGAATCCATCCCGCCCGGATCGAGGAAATTGTGGAAAAAACCGAGAAAGACCTGCTGGAACATATCACCGAAGTGGGAGAACAGGCAGCTTTCGATCTCGGCGTCCACAATCTCCATCCTGAATTGATCAAGCTTCTCGGCCGTTTGAAATATCGCACCAGCTACGGCCAACAGGTTCTTCAGCATGTCATCGAAGTCGCTCATCTGTGCAGAGTCATGGCGGCGGAACTTTCAGTGGATGAGCAATTGGCTAAACGCGCGGGATTGCTCCACGATATCGGAAAAGCGGTTTCCTATGAGATGGAAGGCACCCATGCAATGATCGGCGCGGAACTGGCTAAAAAATACAATGAACCTCCAGCCATTGTTCACGCTATTGCGGCTCATCATGGCGAGGAAGAACTGAGAACGATCATTGCGGTTCTGGTTCAGGCGTCCGATGCTATCAGCGCGGCGCGGCCGGGGGCAAGGCGAGAGACTCTTGAATCCTATATAAAACGGTTGGAAAAACTCGAAGAGATCGCCGGCTCCTTTGAAGGCGTGGAAAAATCCTTCGCTATCCAGGCCGGCCGCGAAGTCCGCATCATGGTGGAACCAGGTAAATTGAATGATACGGAGTGCGTCAAACTTGCTCGGGATGTAACGAAAAAGATCGAAGAAGACCTCGAATATCCCGGACAAATCAAGGTAACGGTTCTCAGGGAAACCCGCGCCGTTGAGTATGCTCGTTGATAACAAACAGACGTAACCTGCCAATTGGCATAAAATTCTTGATGAAACAAGAGCCGGAGCGGTGATTCTATCGACTCCGGCTCTTTATCTTGACGTCTCCTTCCCTTCGGGATATTCGTTCTTCTTATATGGACGCAAAAACAAATATTGTCCGAAAAAACCTTTTCTTATACGCCCTGACCGTAATAATCCTTTTCCTGGGATTGTCGGTCCTGATCTATCTGGAACGCCGCATAGTACGCGATCGACAGGCTGCCCTCGATAATGCCAGAGACCTTATAGGCAAGGAATCTATTCTCGGGGCAAAAGATGACATTCGCGTTTCCTTCTCCCGCATGGAATCCCTCGCGCAAACCATCCGAAAAAATCCCTTTATAGACGAAATCTATGTATCCAAATCCCTCAAGGACAACCGCGAACGAATATTATACCCTTTTTACTGGGACTCCCTGCCCCCCGGTAAAAAGACCAAACTCCACCTTTTGAAGAAAATTCCCCTTTCCTCCGATCATAACCAGATCATCGGCTATTTGTACGTTGACCTCAATAACAGGATATTGCTCGGCGTAAGAGGCGCGGTCGCCTTCTTCGCCTTTTTTCTGATTCTTACCTTCCTCTCCTATGTGTCCAGGATGCGCTCCCAGGAACGCATCATCACCGAGACTACCGTGGAACTCGAGGAAAAAAGAAGGGAGTTGATCCGGCTCGAACGCCTCGCCCTTGCCGGACAACTTACGGCGAATATCCTGCACGATATCAAAAAACCCGTCCTGAACATCCGGCAGGAAGCCCGTGAAATATCGGAACGTTCGCCCGATCAGGATCATAAGAAAACCGCCCTTGACATCCTCCAGCAGGTCGAACTGTTTTTTAACATACTCCGCGACCTCGGATTGGAACGCTTTGTCAAGGCTTCCGAAGGACGCGAGGAATACGTTGACATCAACGATATGCTCGATCGTTCCTGTTCCCTCGTGCGTTATGAACAAGGTTCCGTGGAAGTTCAAAAGGAGTATGCCCCCAATCTCCCCCCCCTCCTTGCCCATCCCTGCAGAATCATCCAGGTTTTCTCCAATCTGATTCTCAACGCCTTTCAAGCCATGCAGGGAAAGGGCAGGCTTGTTCTCACAACCAGGCTGCGGAAAAATGAAATAATGATCGACATCTCTGATACGGGGTCCGGCATTCCTCCGGATATGATTCCCGCAATTTTCACCCCCTTTTTCACAACCAGGGATAAGGGGGCAATTGAAGATCACGGTACAGGACTGGGGCTTTATATTACAAAAAACATCATCGGTGATCTGCATGGTTCTATCCATGTTCAGAATTCCGGGGATAAAGGAGCTGTGTTTGTTATCACGCTTCCCATTGGGGAGAAAATGAAAAAAAAGATTGATTAAACGCCTTCCCCCATGGGAAATAAGTCGCAGTATGTACGAAAAACCGACCATATTGCTCGTGGAAGACGATGAGGGGTACGCGCGGCGCCTCATGAAAAATCTCGAAATGGATGATTTCTCGGTTGAAATCGCCCTGGGAGGAAACGATGCCCTCGAACGTCTTTCCCATGATTACTTCGATCTTGTCCTCACCGATGTCAAAATGCCAGACCTCAGCGGTCTCGATCTCATCGAAATCATACGCAAAGGGGGTCGCCCCGGGCTCGATACCGATATTCCCATCGTTGTTCTCACTTCCATCAATTCCGTAGATACGGCGGTCAAGTCCATGAAAATGGGCGCCGCCGATTACATCACAAAGGAATCGGAACGTCCGGAAATCATCCTTCGCTTGAAAAAAGTCCTCGCTCAGAGCCGACTCATAGATGAAAACCGATATCTTAAAAATCAACTCGAACTCGCCAATGAATTCAGCGAATTGATAGGAGACAGTGAACCTGTGCGCGGGATCAAAAAGGAAATCTCCGAACTCGCGGGTCAGGAGGTCTCCATTCTCATCACAGGGGAAACCGGCGTCGGTAAGGAACTGGTCGCCCGCGCCCTCCACCGCCTGGGCAAAAATCCAGCCGCCCCCTTTATCGACGTGAACTGCGCCGCTCTTCCCGATGACAACCTCCTGCAATCCGATCTCTTCGGCCATGAGAAGGGCGCCTTCACCGGCGCCATCCAGCAGAAAAAGGGGAAATTCGAACTCGCCGGAAACGGCGCGCTTTTTCTCGATGAAATCTCCGAGTTGACCAGGCTCTCACAGGGTAAAATTCTCAAGGCGCTCGAAAATCGAAGATTCTCCCGCCTCGGCGGCGCTAAGGAAATCAAGGTCTCCTGTCGCTTTATCTTCGCCACCAATACAGACCTTCAGGAAGAAGTCAACTCCGGCAGATTCCGGGAAGACCTCTACTACAGGGTCAATGTCTTTCCCATTTACATACCACCTTTGCGAGAACGCCGACAGGATATCCCTCTTCTTGCCCGCTTCTTTCTTCACTTCTTCTGTAAAAAATATAACAAGCCTTTGAAAGAGATGGAACAGGAGCCCCTCGATCGGCTCATTGCTTACCTCTGGCCCGGTAATGTCCGAGAGTTGAGAAATATCATGGAACGCCTCGTTATTCGTTCCCACTCAAACGTTGTGACATTGGCAGACCTTGAAAAATGCGGCTTGGGGATCAAAATGTCCGCCTCCAGGACAATCGCCCTTCCCCCCAATGGCATCAATCTGGATGATCTGGAACGGGATTTAACCAGTCAGGCGCTCGAACAGGCTGGTTGGAATCAGAAAAAGGCAGCCGACCTGCTTGGCATATCCATTGACCGCATGAACAGCAGGGTGAAGAAATTCGGATTCACGCATCCGGCATGGCGGAAACACAAACCCGGGGATTTATTCAAGGAATAAAACATCTTTTCAACGTTTGAAATCTATTGACATCTATCGCCAGAATGAGAAAATTCATTCTTGTTTATAACAATATCGTATTCTTATTATTTTAGGCGAACTGAAAATGAGACGTTTTTTCATTGTTTATATTGCCCTTGTCTTCTCCTGCCTTCTTGCTTCTCCGGCATTTCCCCAGAACGTAATCTTCTTCGAGGATTTTGAAAAAGGTCCCGCGACTCCGGTTGACAAGATAAAACGCTACCCCATGAATCCGGAAATTGTATCATCCGATCTGAACTTTCCGGGCGCATTTCCCCCTCCCTCCGGTAAATTCGCGGCGCGCGCCATGGATAAGGATCACAACTTCTTTGGACTGGGGTCTATTGTCGCAGGACCTGAAATCGATCTCAACAAGCCCGAGCAGAAATACGCAGCCATCGAGGCGAAAATCTACCTCGCCCCTTCCACCAACGGGGAAATGAATAATTTTGCCCTGATTGCCCTCGATGATACCCTGAAAACTGAGAAATACTATCGGTTCGGATATAGAAAAAGCACGATTTATTTCAGCATGTTTGATGGCGCTGGTTTCATGGAAGCCGTTTATGATCCCGAAATGGGCGCATCCCTCGTTGTCCCAGGATGGCACGCCTTTTCCATGCGCTTCGATAAAACGGAAAAGATTTTTTTCTATGTTGATGGGAAACCAACCTTTTTTTCGCCGATGGGGAAAAAAGATATTGCCATGTTTCGCATGGGGGCGCTTGGGTGGGATCGTAAATCCTTTATGCCGATTCTGGCGGATGATTTCAAGGTATCGCTTTATTCCACGCCTCCGGAGCAAACCCGGATCACATATCAACCAGCGCCCGGAATCCCCATAGCCACTCCCACAGCCCCTTCACCTTCAACAAATACGCCCATTACGCCTCATAAGAATATCTGGTTCGAAGATACCGCGCGGGCGGTTCAGGAAGCCCAAAGAACCGGGAAAAAGTTTCTCGTGTTCTTTTACATCCAGAACCATGCCAAATCCCAGAAACTGGAGCAGACAGTTCTCAATGATCCGGCAGTTCAGAAAACCCTTGATAAATTCGTTCTTGTGAAAATTAATGGAAGGATCAACACGGCGGACGCCGATCGTTACGGGATTTTCAAATACCCCACCCTGCTTGTTCTTGATCTCCAGGGACGCGTGTACTGGGAATACGTCGATATACCCTATCCCCAGGAGCTCGACAACTCCCTTGCCCGCTTCTAACCATAGGGGGTCAGGCTATAATATTATATAAGATTAAGTACCCCGCGCCTTTAGGTAATCCTTTTTATTTCAAACGTATGCGCGAAATCTTGGAATTTCCATTACCTGACTCCGGATTAGATGCCCTGCAAAATAACGGACGACGTCGCCGAAAGGCATAAACCCGCTATCGCGGCAGTTTGAAAACACGCCAAGTTCGCCGCTAAAAGGGCGCTTGGTCCCAACCGCACAAGGTCTTTCCTCCTCTCCGGCGCCAAAGCCGCTGTCCCCCCTACAAAAATCGCCATGGACGCTACATGCGCAAAACCGCATAACCCGTACGCTGCAATTACTGCGGATCGCGGATCAAGCCCCTCTCTCACCTCTCCCGCCAGCTGGATGTATGCCGGAACCTCCGTGGCTACGGACCTGATCCCCCAGAGACTCGAAACAATCTCCGCATCCTTTGGCGCCACGCCGCACGCGATGCTCACCGGATAGAAAATCCATCCCAATATCTTTTCGAAAGAAAATCCCTCCATTCCAAACCACCCCCCAATCCCTCCCACCAGCCAATTCAAAAGGGAAAGTATTCCCAGAAACGCGATCAAAAGCGCGCATATCCCGATGATCAGCTTGACGCCCTCCATGGCGCCCTGTACCATGGCGTCCAGCAGGCTCGATGGAGGACCCTCTTCTCCCGCATACAAATCCCTCCCCAGCCGTATCCGCATACCCAGGGTGACAGGCTTCTCCTTTTCCGGATAAAGAACCTTCGACATCACGATCGCTGCCGGCGCGGATAATAAGGACGCCGATATCAGATGCCCGGCTATTCCCGGTATCTGATCCTTCAACAACAGCGTATAAAATCCCAGAACAGACGAAGCAATCGTCGCCATTCCCGCTGTGAGAAGAAGATGCAGCTCCGATTGCGTGAGTTTTAACAAAAATGGGCGAATGGCAAACACCGATTCGATCCCGACAAAAATATTATTTGCCGTTACCAGCGATTCCGCGCCGGACAATTTCATGAGTCTGCTGAACGCCCATGCGAACATCTCAACGATACGAGGCATGATTCGCAGATAATACAGCGCTGCCATGAGAGACGCCACGAAAATGATGATCGGAAATCCCTGGAAAAAAAGAAAAAATCCCAGGGACCGTTCCCCGCTTCCCCCTGTTTCCCCCGGCGGTACAGCCAGGGCTCCGAAAACAAGTTCCGCCCCTTTTCTCCCATGGGAAAGGACGTTCACCACAAAAACGTTCAGGTAATGAAACATCCGCCCCCCAAACAGGGATTGAAGCAAAAATACCGCAATAATAATTTGTAAAAGGATTCCGGGAATCACGGTTCTCCAGGGAATATGTCTCCTGTCTCGAGAAAATACCCACGCCACCGCCACTAATGTAATGACGCCCATCGCGCTTGTTACTCTCTGCATCGCTCCCTCCAGGCAAATTTTTCATCATATTTCGTACAGCTGAAATTTTGACAATACTGTTATCCCCTCAACCGCTTTCTTTCAATCAAATTATTGACAGAATCAATCATACTGTTATGGTCAATCCAGATTCCTTTTTAAAGTTGGATATGAAAAAAAGCCTTTTTATCCTGTTGGTCATTTTCATCGGCAGCTTTGGTTTGTGCCAGGGTTCTTTCACCCCGCCGATCCTCGAAGGAAAGCCCAATAAGATCGTTAAAACTCTCCAGGGAATTACTTTCAATTCCGATTATGACAATGGAAGCCTCAAGGATGTCGTGGATCTGGGACCCGATGAGTATCGATGCGATCTATATACGGAGCAGGGCGAGATAGGTCCCCGGCAATTCTGGTTCAGATTCAAAATGAGCGGCGTCTCGGGAAGAAACATCAAACTGCATATCAATCACAGACACAATCCCTTTCCGGTGATCAGCCTGGATGGCGTCAACTGGCGACGGCTCCATGAACGGGAAGCCCCATCTTTATCTGAGATAATTCTGAATTTCTTCCCCTGGGAAAATCATGCCGAACTTGCCTTGTTCTTCCCCCTGGGAGTCGAAGAAACCTATTCCCGCGTCAATCATCTTGTTCGTCGCTGCGATGATGCGACTTCCCGCATTCTGGGAAAAAGTTTCTGCGGGAGGGATTTGTGGATGATCACCGTTGAAGACGCCTCTTCCGCCAATACGCAAAAATTCCGGATCTGGCTGCAATCCAGAGTCCATGCGGGCGAGGTCCCCTCCACTCACGCCATGCTCGGATTCCTGGACCTCATCACGAGCGACACGCGCGAGGCGCTTCTTTTACGCAGGCATTGCGTCTTTAACATCGTTCCCCTCGTCAATGTCGATGGCGTTTACATGGGGCTTTCCCGGTGGGATTCCCGGGGCATCGATCCGGAACATATATGGGGGAATCCTGAACGCACCTCGGAAACCCTTCTCATCAAATATCAGATCGATGAATTCATGGCTTCCGATAATCCAATCCGGGTTTCCCTGAATCTGCATTCAACCGTTTCAAATAATAAAGACACCTTTTTCTTCAAACATGTCGCGCCCAGCGTAACGGAGGAATTCGAACTGATCCAGCAAGGTTATATTGACGCCCTGGATAACGCAACCCCTCTCTTCGACAACCTTTGCCCCCACTCCAGCCAGCTCCATCCCTTTAATTACCTCGAATCCTATTTCTGGTCAAACTGGGGAAAAGAGGTCATGGCAATAACTCACGAGGGACATTTTTACAGGCGGCTTCCGGATGGAAAATGGATCACCGATGAGGATTATCGCAAGCTGGGCAGCGCCATGGCGGTCGCACTTATAGAATATTTCAAACTCTACTACAAGAATCCATAGCCCCCACTTTACCCACAATCCACAATCCACAACCGGCAACCCACGACTCACAACACGCATCAAAGATTTTCAATGGTAATAATCCTCATCATAAAATTACAAATTTCACTTATCTTCCCCTATAATATCTCTATGATCAGCCTTGTTGATCTGAGTTTTCTTTACGCTCTCGTTCAAATCTGCTGGCGCATCCGGCGCTTCGGGAACCGGTTTCTCCGGATGCATGTATAAATGAAACCAGTTCTCCGCATACATCTTCACTACATCCAGGGGCAGATTGTGCCCGAATCCCTCATAGATCACCAGCCTCAATCTGTGGGGGTCCTTTTCATAATAAGTCCTGGCGGCAGCCATGAATTCCCGTACCGGCGCCGGATCCACCACCTTGTCCTCACCTCCATTCACCATCAGAACCGGCGTGGGATACATCCTGTCAACATGCAATATCGGATCGTATTTGTTCAGGAGTTCTTCTGTTTCGGGCCACAATTGGTTTGTCTTTCCCTTCCAGAGTCCATTGGTATGCCATGTTTCAAGCCATCGGCGATATGCGCCTGTACTGACAAAAACAACGATAGCGGCGAGTCTGGATCCCTGCGTCGCCACGCATAGCGCCGGAATTCCCGTGGTCGAGCTCCCCAGCCACCCTATCTTCCGAGTATCGACATCTTTCCTTTCCCCCAGATAATGGATCATTCTATCTGTATCGGTTATACAACGTTTTCCCAGAAGGGGATACATGTGCGCAAAACGCTCGTCGAAATAGAGGAACTCCAGGCGCCGCGCCGGATCAGGATCTGGCGGATACGCAACGGTGAATGCGGAAAGCATATATCCTTCTTTCAGAAGATCGATACTCCAGAATGGCGGCTCCTTGGGATCGATCGATCCCAGCATCAGGATAACAGGATGTTTTTCAAGGATCGGTTTGTATAAAAGGTGGATCGTGGTTGTCGTGTTCTGATCCTTGATAGTACTGATCTCGTACCTGAGTTCCTTCAACAGGGCAGTTTCTATTCCCGAAGCGGGGGGGGATTGGCCCTTGACGGTATCCATCATTCCCGGATGGAATAAAAACAGCGCCAGAAAAACTACCAACGCCCATTCATTGACCTTTTTTATCATCTTTCCCCCTTTTTTACGTCTTTACGGCAATTTACTCTAAAAGAATGTCTATAACCCGATGTTGTCAAGATACATTCATTGTAGATTTTCATTGACTTGAAAAGACTGGGGTGATAGGAAAAACGTTTATTCGATATTAAAGGAATGGTTTGGCATTCAAATGCGTTATCCTTCCATCTTTTCATATTTGTCTGTTTTCTCCAGATACCCAGCCATAAAGGATATATCCTGGGGGATTATCCTTCCCATATCTGAGAATCGCCGCTTTGAACGCTCAACTCAATTTTATCATGCCATCCCTTTGATCGATGTTTTTTGAAAATGACGGGCGTTTTCAAAGACATTTAAATTTCATTCAGGAGGGAATATATGTTTAAGAAGTCAAGATTTTGGGGTATGATTCTCTTGAGTATCATCTTCGCCCTTCACTTCTCTGCGGGAATAGCGCTTTCACAGGAAGACAGCGTTCAGGCTGTCATTGTCGATCAGAAAATTATCAAAGGGGATGAAAAAGCCGATGAAGGCATGGTTAAAAATGTCAGCAAGTTCCCCAGTAATCCGGAAACCTACGAACCGGAACCTTTCCCCATCGCTCCGGATAAACCGGTCAAATCCACACAACCCGAAAGCAGAACCATCTCTTATAACACCGAAACAGGGGAGGAGATCATCACGGATATCTCCTATGATAACATGCCCCTCGAAGACTGGATCGAAGGCATTGTGGGACATTCTGTGAATCTCTCTGAACTCGGACTCGACAAGTATGGACTCAAAAATTTCACCAGCCTGTCCCTTGTTACCAATCCCGAGGATTACCCCTGGCGCGTCAACTGCAAACTCTATTATACCAAATCTTCCGGGAACAAGGTCGCCTCAGGCGTCCTGATCGACGCCAAACACGTCCTTACCGCAGGACATTGCGTTCATGAGGGAAACGGCGGCAACTGGGTCACCAATATGGTGGTCATCCCCGGTTATGAAAATGGGAATCGTCCTTACGGCGATGCCGGATCTACCCAGCTCCATTCATGGACAGGGTGGACTCAAGATGGCAGCTTCGATCACGACATCGGCGTCATCGATCTCGATCGCCCCATCGGCTCCCTTACAGGTTGGCATGGCTACGGGTACAGCTCTTATTGCTCCACTTTTACAGGTCACACCTTTCACAATGCAGGATATCCCGCGGAAGGCGTATATAATGGACAATATATGTACTACTGGTATGGCGACTTTGATTCGTGCGAAAGCGTTGGAAATTCCTGGTACGGTTATGAAATCCGTTTCAACAGGGCAGGTTGGGGCGGGCAAAGCGGAAGCGGCGCCTATCGCTTCATCGGCGATGGACGCTATGTCTATGGCGTTGCCTCCAACTCCGACCGAGCCACGTTTACCGATTTCTGCCGCCTCACATCCACCAAATTTGGCCATGTGCAGGATTTCATCAATAACGACCTCCCCGGTTCCTATGACCTTGTACCCCTGAGAGTTGAAGTCTCCCCAACAACCCTTGACTCCGGCGACAATCCCTCTTCCATGCGATACCGGGTCATCAACTACTCCTCCGCTTCTTACAGCGGAACCATTTATACCGATGTCTATTTTTCCACGAATGACAATATCTCAACCGGGGATACGAAAATTCAGAGACATTCCTTTACCTGGAGTTTTTCTCCAAAAAGTTCGGTTTGGGTGAATGTCTCCTATCCGCCCGCCATTCCCTCAGGGAAATCTACGGGCGACTACTGGATCGGCGTGATCCTGGATAAGGCGGATTATAACGAGAATAACAACGACACCGATGGGCAGGATGCGGCGGAGATTCATGTGAACGCCACGCCTACTCCAACCCCGACGCCTACTCCTACTCCCACGCCCACTCCTTCTCCAACTCCCACTCCGAGCCCCACGCCTACCCCAACGCCCACTCCAAGCCCCACGCCTACGCCTACGCCCACCCCTACGCCTACGCCAACTCCTCCTGTAGGATCCAAGTGGGCGCAACCACCCAACCTCAGGGATGGGTATGACATCCTCTCGTGGACTTGGGATACTGAAATTCCGAACCAGATCGCTGCGGATGACTGGCTCTGCCTCGACGGCTCTAACATATACAAAATAACATGGTGGGGCTCCTACAAAGGATTCAACAAGGATTCACGACTTCCAGCTTATCCTCCCGAAGAATATCGAGTCGTCGCCTTTATCCTCACGATGTATGAGTATTCCGTACCCAAAGCGCTCGACGGCTTTCCCGGCGAAATTATTGCCCAGGAAGTCGTCGAAAATTTCTCCGAAGATTGGGACGCGGCTGTTCCCTTATGGTATGACCCCATGACTTATGAACACGAATTCAAATATGAATGCGTCCTTAAAGAGCCGTGGAAGCAGAAGGCGGAAAATATGTATTTCCTCTCGATCCAGGCTATCATCGAGAAAGAAATCCCTGAATTCGAATGGGGCTGGGCAAACTCGCATTATCACTGCTACGATGACGCAGTTGTTTGGAGCGAACAAGGCGCATGGATTCCCCTCGAATGGCCAACCGATCATCGCCTTGATTCCAGCTCGATGGATTTGGCATTCGTTCTCTGGAACGTCGAACCGACGCCCACTCCAACAGTCACTCCTACCCCAACGCCGACGCCAAGTCCAACGGAACCGCCCAAACCTACCCCCACCCCAACACCAACCCCTGTTGAGGTCAAGTGGTGGCAGCCGCCGGATATGCTCTTCGGATTTGACGTTACTTCTATAAAAACTGGTGATGAACAAAACGGCGTTTTGGTGGCGGATGATTTTGTCTGCCGCGATGGCAATCCCATTGTCAGAATTGTCTGGTGGGGCTCTTATGCAGGGTGGAGGTATTATACCAATAAAAATGTGGACCCCCCCTCACGGGGAGGACCCCTTGGATTTATTGTTTCCTGGTACTCGTACGATGACAGCGGTTCTTTCCCTGTTCCAGGACAATTACTCGCACAGGAAAAAGTAAAGGATTATAACGTATCCCACTATGGCGCAGTTCGGCTTTGGAATAGCCCCGGATTCTACGAGCATGAATATATGTACGAAATCGTTCTGGAAAATCCCTGGAAACAGTTTTATGGACATCGTTATTTTATCAGCATCCAGGCGGATTATAAGGCGCCGAATCCTCAATTCAAGTGGGGATGGAAAAACTCTTACCGAAACTGGAACGCCGATGCCGTGCAACTGAAATATAAGGAAGATTGGAAGGAACTCTACTGGCCACAGACGCATCCATATCAAGGCGAATCCATGGATATGTCCTTTGAGCTGGTTACCAGAGAACTTCAACCCACTCCCACTCCAACGCCTTCCCCCACTCCGGACTTTGTCAAATGGCATCAACCTCCCAATATGATAGATGGATTCGATGTCTATTCCTGGCGCACAAAAAAGAATGATATTTCCCTCGTTGCCGATGATTTTGTCTGTGTGGATGGACAACCTATCGTCGGAATCAGGTGGTGGGGTTCTTATCCAGGGTATAGAGAGGAAGGACCTTTCCAGGTTGATCCCCCGGAAAAAAGACCCGATGCCTTTATCCTCAGCTGGCATGAATATGATAAGGAGAAAGATATTCCTGGCGCATTGATTACCGAAGAGATGTGCCTTAACTATTCGGAGAAATGGTATGGCGCAGTGGAACGATGGGACAACATCGGGTATTTCGAGCACGAATTTGTTTATGAATGCATACTGGAAAAACCCTGGAAACAGAAATTGGAGAATCCCTATTTTATCAATATCCAGGCGTTTTACGAAAATGACGATGAACTTGTATTCCCTTGGGGTTGGAAAAACTCCCTTCTGGTTGACAGCCTCCCTGCGGTTATTCGCGAAGGCGATGGAAGATGGCAGTATCTCGAATGGCCCCAAGGTCATCGCCTCGATAAAAATCCCATGAATATGTCCTTTGAACTCATGATTGCCAGAATCCCCACCCCAACTCCCACGCCCACTCCCACGCCTTCTCCTACTCCCGATTTTGTCAAGTGGCATCAACCTCCCAATATGATCGATGGCTTCGACGTCGTTTCCTGGAAGGATATGGAGGATACGGTCAGCTACCTCGTTGCCGATGACTTCCAGTGCGTGGATGGAAATCCCATCCTTCGCATACGCTGGTGGGGCTCCTATATCGGATGGGCTAAGGAAACCGCCAAGGAAGTGTATCCCCCCGATGTCAGACCCATCGGTTTCATCCTCAGCTGGCATGAATACATACCCGGACCTCCCTTCAGCAAACCCGGACCCCTTATCCGAGAGGAATTCTGCGAAAATTACAAGGAAAAATGGTTCGGCGCCGTTCCCGTATGGTTCGATACAGGCGTCTTTGAACATGAATTCATGTACCAGTGCGATTTGATAGATCCCTGGCCTCAGGAAATCGAGAAAAAATACTTCCTCAATATCCAGGCTGTGTTCGCCACCCCAAGACCTCCCTTTATGTGGGGATGGAAAAACTCGGAACTCCACTGGAACGATGACGCAGTTCTCAAACAGGGCGTAAACGGCATCTGGGAGGAACTCCGATGGCCCGATAATCACAGGCTCGGACCCGAGTCCATGGATATGTCCTTTGAACTCTGGACCACGATTCCCGAACCCACACCCACACCAGAGCCCTCTCCTACTCCCGAACCCACCCCAACCGCGCCCCCGCAACAGGGAACCAAGTGGGTACAACCGCCCAATATGAAGGACGGCTTTGACGTCTTGTCCTATATTAATGGCGGTACAGATATAGTTGTGGCGGATGACTGGCTGTGCAACAATGGAAAACCGATCTTTCACATCCGCTGGTGGGGCTCTTATCCCGGATACAGCGAAGATACATGGCAACCGGTCGATCCACCGCTGATCCGCCCCGATGCCTTCCACCTTTGTATGTATAAATATACCGCTGGCCCACCCTATAGTATGCCCGGCGATCTCATTGCTGAGGAGATATGCGACAACTATGAGGAAAAATGGTTTGGCGCGGTTCCGAATTGGGAAAATCCACAAACCTTTGAACACGAGTTCGTTTATGATTGCGACCTTGTTACCTCATGGACCCAGGAAGACGACCAACTGTATTTCATATCGATCCAGGCGCTCTTTGAACAGGCTGACATTTCTTATCCCTGGGGTTGGAAAAACTCCGAACTCCACTTCAATGACGACGCCGTACAATCAGGAATCGTTGGCGCTGCCCCCTGGAGTGAACTCATCTGGCCCGATGGACACCGCCTCCAGGGCAAATCCATGGATATGTCATTCGAACTCTGGACAGAAATCCCCCAACCCACTCCCACGCCAACTCCATCGCCCACTCCTACAGAAACGCCCCCTCCGGGTTCCAAGTGGTCTCAACCGCCCAATATCGTGAATGGCTTTGATGTCCGATCCTGGGTAACCGTTGCAGGACAAATGGGATCCGTCGTTGCGGACGACTGGTTATGCGTGGATGGTTATCCCATTGAAACCATCAAGTGGTGGGGATCTTATATCGGATGGCAGGATACGGTTACCACTGAGGTGGATACGCCAACAACCAAGCCCATCGGATTCCTCCTTACCTGGCATAAATACAACGCCGGACCCCCCTTCAGCCATCCGGGAGGCGTTATCATGGAAGTTTATACCCAGGATTTCACTGAAACATGGGTGGACGCCATCGAGAAATGGGACGATCCCGGATCTTATGAACACGAGTTCGAATACGAAGTCACGCTCCCGCAAATGTGGCCCCAGAGAAAAGGTCAGATGTATTTCCTGAAAATACGCGCCGTTTACGATACAACGGATTTTCAATATCCCTGGGGTTGGCTCAATTCCGACAAACACTTCCGGGATGACGCCGTCATGTGGACCACTAATGGCTGGAACGAACTCTTTTGGCCCGATGACCACCCCCTGGCGGGTAATTCCATGGATATGGCGTTTGAACTCACCTCCGGCGATCCATCGCTTATTCAGAATAATCTCGTGGATTACCTCCTGAACCGCGGTTCTCCCACAGCCTATGATGTCAACAATGACGGCATCATTGACATGGGAGACCTGGTGATCTGGCTTCTCAACGACGAATAACAGCGCCGTATTTCTTTGTGTTAGATATTACGCCCTCTGGATTAATCCCCGGAGGGCTTTTCTTTTATAGTGGAATAAATCATACCCGCATGGGGTCAATCTACTGAATATTGCTGAATATTCAAAATGATAGTCAGTCTGGAGTTCATCTAATATAAGAAATTCAGTATTTATTGGCAATAATCCCATCGGATATTTACAGAGAAAATAACTGGGACAAACGGGATAAGAATACTGATGCCTCGATTTCATCCCCTTCCTCCTTGCCTGTCGCGCCAACATGTCACGGCGAAGTTTCAACGTAGCCGGAAGTCACCCTTGCTGCGTGACGAAGCCGGATTCATCCCAATTGAATAAAAAATAACTCAAACATAATCCGCGGCTTCTTTTCGTGAACAACTTAAATATATTTTTACAGTTATTACAGAGCCTGACCCCAATCTTTTCCCGTTCCCCATAAATTGATGAATTATAATAATCAGCAAACATCTGGGCTCCGTTGTAAACGGACGCGTTGAGGGTCATTCATGATAAGTACATGTCAAGGAAAAAAGGAGTTTTTCCGCCCGACTTCAAACTTAATTTGAGGCCGTC
>JAFGFK010000434.1 GCA_016931135.1 Candidatus Sumerlaeota bacterium
AGGTCGTGGATGCCGACAAAAAGCCTGTTGGTTATTCCGTATTTTGTCGTTCCTTTGTACCTGGGGCGGTGATTAACCGGAATCTGGACAATTCTGAATCCATGAATTTCGCAGATGGTGGGGAAAAAACGATGGAGTCCCTTGAAGGCGATCAGGTTCTGAAGCGCCCTTCGATGAAACGCCCGAAAGGAACAACCCGCATCCTGAATGTCATCCTTCAAGATGAACTTGCGTACTTTGTTGGCGATACGCGAGGATAGCCTTTTCATGAGATGATCCCGGCGTTTCGCCCGCACTCCACAAACCATGTCGCAGATTCTCAGTTCCTCGAGCATTCTCGGGATATCATGGGGATCATTCTGCATGTCGGCGTCGAGCGTGATCAGAATCTCCCCTTTCGCCTGTTCGAATCCGCTCAAAAAGGCTGCGCTCTGCCCAAAATTACCCTTGTGCCTCACCAGGCGCAATTCGGGAATTTGCATTTGGAGATCCCCGATACGCAAGGCGGAATCATCCGTACTGCCGTCATCCACATAGATGATCTCAAAGGCGCTATCAAGAGATTTCATCGCCTCGACGAGTTCCCTTGCCAGCGGCTCGATATTCTCCGCCTCGTTATAGCAGGGTATAATCACGCTGAATGACACAACGCCCACCCCATTTCACCAAAACAGTATGATTTAATCGTAAAACATCTTTCCAGGAATTCGATTCCCTGAATCCAAAGATATAAATACTTGGTCGAAGAAAAAAAAGAGTCAAGGATTTAAAGATGAGAAATAATCTCTTGATTTCAAAAATATCCGATGTTAAAGATATTCAAATTTATTTTTTATCATGACAATATAATTATTTTTCAAGGAGGTTTTTTCATGAAAAATCATCGCTATAATCCTTTTATTTTCGGGCTTCTTATCCTCCTGTTGATCTCTCCCATTCCGGCAAACGCGGCATCCCCTTCGCCAGTGAAGCCAATTCTCCGGAACAGATTGAAACTCTTGGATTTTGCCAATGCCGCATCACCGGATGGAAAATACTACACGGGATTTCATCCAATCAACATCGAATATATTGAAAGTGAAAAAGATATAGCGCGTATTCCCGGGATAAAGGGCGTCCTTCCCTCCGTTGTCGATCACTCCGCCCTGATCCCTGATGTGGGAAATCAGGGCGCAGCCAATTCCTGCGTTTGCTGGGCTGCCGGTTATTATTATAAAACGTTTCAGGATACCAGGGAACTCGGAGGAAATCCCGATGATCACGCCATAAGCCCCTATTTTCTCTGGGACCTGGGAGGCGGAAGTTTTTTCGAGTTTGCAGGCGAATTGATGATGGGAACCGGAGCAGCCTATCTGGATGATTATCCTTCGTACCGTTTCGGCTCCGGCAACCTCAAATCTTATGTTACGGGAGGAAACACGAACCTGATCGGATATAAAGCCTTTTTCAGCCATTCTGTTTATGTGTATGCGGGAAATTATCTGGCAAGCGTCTATTCCAACAGCCTGAGCGCCCTGAAAACCTGGCTCGCTTCGGGTGATTGCTTTGTCATTGGCATCCCGGTCTTCAACTCCTTTTTTAATTACAAAAACGGGGTTTACAATCCCAATCCCAAAACCGAACCCCTGGTCGGCTTGCATGCCCTGTGCGTTGTGGGTTATAACGATACCTACCAGGCGTTTCTCGTTGTGAACTCCTGGGGAACCGGATGGGGACAATCCGGTTATGCCTGGCTCAGCTATGACTTTGTCCGCAGATATGTCGTGGAAGCCTGGCGCTTCTACGATTCCACAAGCTTTTATTCGAATCCCGCCCACACAAACTACAGTTCGTATCAAAAGGTCAAAACCGATAATTGCGCCATTGTCTATACAGGACCCGGTACTATGGATGTCGATAAAAATGGCGTCATAATCACGGGAGGAGGAAACTCCGATACCTTGAAAATCACCAGGAACTGGGATGCTCCCTTTCCGGAAAGGATTCCTTCCGTCATTTCAGATGGTTCCTTTTACAAAATATACTCCCTGTGCCCGATCAATTCAATCAATGTTGCGGGAAATCTTCAATATTTGACTACCTCCGGATCTTCCATCGGGGAAATAAAAGCAAGCCAGATCGGTCAGGTTCTGATGAGCGACAAACCCAACTCCACATGGAACTACATCTCCTGGCTTGTCCACCTCGAGGATGATACGGATTATCCCCCTCTTTTCACGGATACCCAATATGGGCCGAATTTCAACAATTATTCCCGCACTGAAATCGGAACGCACAATCCTTACATGGATAATCCCTCTTACCCCCTGAAAGGCAACCTGTATCTGTATGGCGTGATCCTCGACGCCCTCGAGACCAATCAATATTTCAATTATATTGTCAGTTCTTCGAAGACCTATCAGGTTTCTTATGTTCCCCGTTATTTGAGCCTCGCATCTGTCGATATTGATGGCGATTTTGTGGGAAAGTATATTTATTATCTGAAGGCAATCCAGGGAAACGTCAATTTCAAATCCTGGGATTTTTCCTATTCCCTGCCTCGGATTTACGCATACGGAACCTTTTTCTCCACGCTTTTTGGAGGCGTCCGATTATACTTTCCCTTTACAGGAGATATCGATCTTCATTGCAGCTCCCGGGATTCCATCAGTTTCATGACCTCGCTGGGAGGAAATATCGAGGGTGAAATTGGTTCCCAGGGGAAAATCGGACCGATCAAATCTTTTTACAGATACCTCTATATCCCCAAATACTATTATTATGGACATTATTATTATAATTTATGGGAACCCAATCCCCGGTGGAATATACTCGAGGGGAGATATATCTTCCTCTATCCGAAAGATGACATCCTGCTCAGGGAATATTCAGGATATTTCAACTGCTACATGGGGGGATTCATAGGGGATCAAACCAGGAATCCCCTGATCGCCAAATCCGGCTGGAACTGGGATGGCGTTTACAACAGCTCGGAAAATGTCAATATCGACTACATTTACGGGGCGCTGGGAATCTATGGCATTTTCGCTGCCGGGCTCGACGCATACAATGATCCTTATTGTTATCGCGGATCGATCCTGAACATGGTCACCAAATATCCGTATAGTTCCTTCCCTGTATTTACCAGGATGATCGGCGAGGGATGGTCCAATAAACCCATTAAATTCACCGGAGGAGACGCCAGCGGATTCAGCAAGCCTTGCCAGGATTGACGCGAATCCAATTCCATGAAAACGGATCGTATTTTTTTATATATCGGCATGCTGGCAATCCTTTCCGCCATTGCATTTTATGGATTAACCAAAAGACAAGATAAACCTATTGCCCGGTTGAAGGTTCCACATGAATTCTCGACTGGGCAATCTGAATTTCCATCCCCCACCCCCGTATCTGTTGGAAAGCAGGAACGCGAGGAGCAAAAGACTCCTACTGAATCAAATCATGCCATGATTGCCGATCCGGTTCCATCATCTGAAATCCGGATTCCCTCACCGGAGCGGATTCTGACCCTTATCTTCAGCTCGGACGAAGAAGATCGGAGAGAGGGATTGTCTTATCTCGCGGAACTTCTCGAACAAAACCAGGGCATTGACATCCTGGAACAAATGATTGAATCCGGAGACTTCGGTTTGTGTGAAAAAGCCCTTCCTCTTATGAGCCTGGTAAATGAGAAGGAAAGAATTACGCTGATCCTGAAAGGGCTCGATAATCCGGAGGCGTCCTTTCGCCGGGAATTCCTGACTCTGGCAAGAGACTTGGTGGAAGTCGATGTCAATCCGATACTCCTCAAGGGATTGAAGGATGACGACAAAACCATTCAGGAGGAAACAACGGATTTGTATCGTTTTTTCCTCGATAAGCCCTTGTACCAGGCAGCCTACGAGGGATTGAATCATGATGACATGAAAATCCGCCAGGCTGCGCTGAATTATCTTACCGATAAACACACGGTTTCCTCCGTTACCATCCTCCTCGAGGCTCTGAAAAGCGAATTCCCTGAAGTGGTGGAAGGTTCCGGAAACGCCCTCCGCTTCATCACGGAATCCCCCGTAGAAAACAACGATTATACAGAATGGAAAACCTGGTGGGATGAGAATAAGATGAGAATCCTGGAAGAGCAGCATATTGTGGAAAACGAAGAATAAAAATTCCCCTTATGGTTAAACGTCAAATACCCCCACAAATTTTGTTGTCATATTGGCTATGTTTACAACTTTTATTTGGACTATTCCCTGAAAGGGCGCATCTTGAATCCGTCACCAAAGCATCCCGAAATCGGGATTAATCCCTATGAGTCTCATCCCGCATTACTGGCGACGAAGTCAAAATGCGCCCGAGTTTCTTGCAATTTATCAATACTTGTATCCCCCCTTATCAATAAATGTCCTGAAAAACGAGATACCCATGAACGGTATTTCATACTGAAATTAAACATGATATAATTCTGGTATGATTCTTGTATATACATAAGTCATGCTTTTCTATTATCATTAATTGACAAGGAGGAGGAATTCCATGAAAAAGACGCATTACCTGATTCTTTTATCTGTTCTCTTCACTATGATTGTTCCGGCTATTTTTGCCGCCGGAGTGGCGCCGCAGCCCTCGATCTGCAACAGGGCATGCTGGAGCGCCAGGGCGCCACAGGGCACCATCTATTACATGTCTGCTCTGAATCGCGCTGTCATCCATCACACAGCCGGCGCATCTGATTACAACACAACATCCCTGGAAACGACCAAATCAAAGGTTAGAGCTACCCAGAACTATCACATGGATTCCCTGGGCTGGAGCGACATCGGTTATAACTTCCTCATAGACAAACTCGGCTATATCCTGGAAGGACGTCATAATTCCATGGGGAGTTACACTAAAGGCGCTCATGACGCCATCAATAATTGCAGCTTCGGATTTTCCAATCTGGGATATTTTCACACCCCTTATAACCATGCAGCGACTACAGCTATGAGAAACGCCTGTTATGACGTTATTGCGTGGAGAATTCCCAATCCATTCACTGGTTATGGAGGGGGATATTATGGAGGACAATCCAACAGGGGCTATGTTTGCGGTCACAGAGATGTTGGGCAAACCGCCTGCCCTGGCGATATCTGGTATGGTTATATCGGAACAAACCTCTCCGGTGGAGAAGCCCGAAACAGCATCAACGCCAGGATCGTGGGAAATCCCGTGATCAATCCCCCCTACTGGTTCGACTCCACGGTTCAGGGATGGACAGCGGGAAACGGCATGACCAGTCCGATCTGGACCGGCGGCGGTTGGCCCGGTATCATGTACTCCGACCAGGTGGGAAGTGATGGCTTCCTCTATTCCCCCCCAACGGATTTTGCGGGAAAAGGCGGGGAAACCGTCCAGGTAAGGCTTTATGTTCAGGATGAAGACAGCCCCAACCATGACATGAAGATATACTGGCTCCATTCCGGGGATCAGACATGGAATGAATCCAAATCCTCTCCCCTGGTCGGCTATTCCGCCTTGAACAGCTGGTACGAGGTCTTCCTCGATGTGGACAATTCCCTCTGGAATGGAAAAACAATAACCGATCTGAGGCTTGATTTCGACGCCAACAACCAGTGGTGCAGGTTCATCGTGGATTATGTCACCTTCTCAAGGAAACTGCCTTTTACATTCGAGTATGACTGCGATCTCTGGTATCTGGGAAATGGGCTTGTCGCCCCCTGGTGGACCAATTGCTGCGGCTGGCCTGGCATCATGGTTCTGGATCAAACCGGCAATGACGCCCTGGTTTTTTCCCCGGGATTCCATTATGTGGGTCAATCCGGCGATTATATCAGGGTTCGGGTCTTTCCCCAGTTGAATGCAGGAAACCACGATATGCAGGTTTTCTGGGTATATAACCAGGATAGAGGCTGGAGCGAGGCGCGTTCCACCGGAAAACATTATTTTTCCGGCTGCGATCAGTATGTCAAC
>JAFGFK010000435.1 GCA_016931135.1 Candidatus Sumerlaeota bacterium
AGGATGTTTTCAAGCCTTTCCAGTCTTTTCTCCAACTTCTCATTTTCTCCCGCCCAGAAATGAATCGCTTCCGCTACGGGATCGGGAAGGTTGGCGTGAAGCAAATCCGGTTTTTTCCTGGGGGAATCGCCTCCCACGATGCGTCCCGGAACGCCGATCGCCGTTGCCCCGGGCGGCACATCCCGGATGATCACCGAGCCCGCCCCTATCCTGGCGCCATCGCCCAGAGTGATGGCGCCCAGGACAATTGCGCCGCTTCCAATCACGACATTATTTCTCAGGGTCGGGTGGCGCTTTTTTTTCTCCAGGCTGGTTCCTCCCAGAACAACGCCCTGATACAGGAGGCAGTCATCCCCGATCTCCGCCGTTTCTCCGATCACAACGCCCATGCCATGATCGATGAAAAACCTCCTGCCAATCGTTGCGCCGGGATGAATCTCGATGCCGGTGAAAAACCGGTTCAGATGGGAAAGAAAACGCGCCATCCATCTCCATTTTTTCTCCCAGAGATAATGAGCGATTCGATGCAGCCAGATGGCGTGTAGCCCGGGATAACACGTCAATACCTCGAACCAGCTTCGGGCTGCCGGATCTCTTTCAAAAACAGCGTTTATATCTTCTTTGACGCCTCTAAACATTTCAGACCTCCTTTTTCAAATCTTCTCAAGAGCCTGATCCAGATCGGACAGGATATCATCTATGTGTTCGACGCCGATCGAGAGCCTCACCAATTCAGGCGCCAAACCGCTCGCTTTCTGATCTTCCTCCGAAAGTTGGGAATGCGTGGCGCTTGCGGGATGAATCACCAGACTTTTGGCGTCTCCCACATTCGCCAGATGAGAAAACAGCCGCAGATTGTTGATGAATTTTTCACCGGAGGAGCGTCCCCCTTTTACGCCAAAAACAACCATGCCGCCAAAACCCCTTTTTAAATATCGACTTGCAACGCTGTGGCTCGGATCATCCTTCAATCCCGGATATCTCACCCAATCGACGCGGGAATGCGCCTTCAAAAATTCCGCCGATTTCATGGCGTTTTCGCAATGCCGTTCCATACGGAGCGGGAGCGTTTCTATCCCCTGAAGAAACAACCAGGCGTTATCCGGAGAAATGCACGCCCCCAGGTTTCGCAGGGGAACCAGCCTCATGCGAAGAATAAATGCGATGGGATTCATGTCCCCGAGATCATGGGCATACCTGATCCCGTGATAGCTGGGATCAGGTTCATTGTACAAAAGGAACTTTTCATCCTTCCAATTGAACTTTCCGGAATCGATCACAACGCCGCCGATGCCAGTTCCATGTCCCCCGAGCCATTTGGTGAGGGAATGAACAACGATATGCGCCCCGTGTTCGATCGGTCTGAGGAGATACGGAGTGGTAAAGGTGGAATCCACGATCAAGGGGAGATGATGCGCATTTGCGATATCGGCGACAGCCTGGATGTCCGCGAAATCGAGCGCCGGATTTCCAATTGTCTCGATATAAATGGCTTTTGTTTTGGCGGTAATGGCATTGGCGAAGTTTTCCGGATTCCCGGGATCGACAAATCTTGTTTTAATGCCGAATTGAGGAAGGATGCAATCGAACATGGTGTATGTACCGCCGTAGAGGTTGTTTGCGGAGACAAATTCATCGCCCTGGGAGCAGATATTGATGATAGTATAGAAAATGGCGGAGGTGCCGGAGGCGAGGGCAAGGGAAGCTGCGCCGCCTTCCAGGGCAGCCATGCGCTGTTCCAGGACATCCTGGGTGGGATTGCCAATACGGGAATAGATATTGCCCTGTTCCTTCAAGGCAAAGAGGTCCGCTGCATGTTTTGCGCTCTTGAATACATAAGAGCTGGTGCGATATACGGGGACAGCCCTTGAAAGGGTTGCGGCATCGGGTTCCTGCCCCGCATGAAGCGCGAGCGTTTCAAACTTGTAATCCACTGTAATCCTCCTTCGAGATTTAATCGAATTTTCCTGCTTCATTTTTCATTTAATTGCTTTTCCCGCTCCGTTTTTCATTTCTCATTTTTCATTTTTCATTTACTTGCTTCTTCCCGCTCCGTTTTTCATTTCTCATTTCTCATTTTTCATTTACTTGCTTCTTCCCGCTCCGTTTTTCATTTCTCATTTTTCATTTTTCATTTTTCATTTAATTGTCTCTTTCCTGAAACAGCCATGTGCTCAAGTAGCGTTCGCCGCTATCCGGCATGATGGCAACGATGAGTTTACCTTCGTTTTCCTGTTTTTGCGCCAGATGGAGCGCAGCCCATGCCGCAGCGCCGGAGGAAACGCCCACCAGGATTCCTTCTTCCCTTGCCATGCGGCGCGCAGTTTCTCCGGCGTCTTCATCTTTGACCGTAACCACTTCGTCAATGAGTTCCCTTTTGAGAACCTCGGGGATAAAACCCGCGCCGATGCCCTGTATCTTGTGGGCGCCTGGTTGCCCGCCTGATAGAACAGGAGAACCGGCGGGTTCAACGGCAACAATCTGAATCGCGGGTTTTCGTGGTTTCAACGCCTCGGCTATTCCCGTGATTGTGCCTCCGGTTCCCACGCCACACACAATAGCATCCACCTTGCCATCCGTGTCTTTCCAGATTTCTTCAGCGGTTGTTTTGCGATGGATGGCGGGATTGGCGGGATTGACGAATTGCTGAGGAATAAAGGAGTTGGGATACTGTTTGCTGAGTTGTTCCGCCTTTTCAATAGCGCCTTTCATCCCTTTTGCGCCTTCCGTGAGAACCAGACGCGCGCCAAAAGCCTTTAGAATCAGTCTTCTTTCAATGGACATGGTATCCGGCATGGTCAAAATCAGTTTGTATCCCTTTGCCGCGCAGGTAAAAGCCAGTCCGATGCCGGTATTGCCGCTTGTAGGTTCGATGATGATAGAGTCTTTATTGATAAGCCCTTTCTTTTCTGCATCCTCGATCATGGAAACGCCGATGCGTTCCTTCACGCAGGAAACCGGATTGAAGGATTCGAGTTTGACGACGACATCCGCATCGAGACCTTTTGCCAGTTTATTGAGCCTGACAAGCGGGGTATTTCCAACCAAATCAATGATGGAATCAGCTATTTTCGCCATGATTTGCGCCCTCCATTATCTCATTAAATGCAATAAAATGAATCATCTTCAGAGTTTTCCTCCTTTTTCCTTTCTTATCAGATGAGAAAGCGTAATCAGTTCCAGGGTATGGATCATATCATGGCTGATTTCAACCCAGATATCATGAAACACGCAGGAATCCGATTGGGAACAAATATCAGGGTTATGCGCGCATTCCACAACCGAAAGATCGCCTTCGACTGTTTCCAGAACCTCTTTAAGCGTGATTTCCTGCGGTTTCCGGGAAAGGGTATAACCGCCATGGGCGCCTCTGGTGGAGTGTACCAAGCCGGCATTTTTCAGGGGGATGATGATCTGCCCCAGGTATTTTTCAGAGATATTCTGTCTCCGGGCAATATCTTTCAATAGAACAGGCCCTTTCCCATAATGCTTGGACATATCGAGCATGAGCCTTGCAGCGTAACGTCCTCTTGTAGAAAGTTTCATTTTTTCAACTCCGAAAGCTTGTTTCTTTAATCACTACTATTTTAATAGTATTACTAATGTATCCAATCTGTCAACTTTTTTTTACATTGAATTATGATTTCTACCGGTTCACAACATTACTGGTTTAAAATTGGGATGCCATCTCAAAAATGGAGAAAAACATGAAAGAAGCGCAATATGGTCCATGTGGTCTTTTTTGCGGGGCGTGCGGGGCAACGGATTGCGATGGCTGCTTGAGTGATAAGATCGATGATTGGGTCAGGCGATGCAAGTTCAGAAAATGCGCAAGAGATAATAAAATTGAAGTATGTTGTTTCTGCCCGGATTATCCCTGTAAGGAATTTGATGATTTCATGAACGACAAATGGCCTCACCATTGGACTATCAAAGAAAATATGGAATACATCAAAGAGAACGGCGTCAAAAAATGGCTCGAGAAACAGAAAGAGGAATGGACATGTAAAAATTGCGGCGCTGAAATTATATGGTATCAAAGGGAATGTTCCTGCGGCGCAAAACTGAAGGCGTGGGAACTCCCGGAATAATGGGAGATGAGAGATATAATGAATAATCGTCAAGATTTTTTTAAATAAAAGCCCCTGGAAGGATTGGGGCTTCCAGGGGCGGATTTGTTATAGAGCGTCGGTTCAAGAGCAGTTCATCTCGGAAAGGTTCTTGTAGAGTTTGAACCTTTGAGCGGTCAATTTTTCAGCCTGTTCCATGAGCATGGCGGCGCGTTCGGGATCGGATTGCTTCAGGGTTTTGAAACGAATCTCGCTGTAGGCGAAATCCTTGTAACTGATCTTTGTTTCCTTGCTGTCGAGCTGCAGGGGATTCTGTCCTTTTTCCCAGAGTTCCGGGTTGAACCTGTAGAGGGGCCAATATCCTGATTGCACGGCTTTTTTCTGATTTTCGAAACCCAGGGTCATGTTGATTCCGTGAGCGATGCAGTGGGAATAGGCGACAATCAGGGATGGACCTTTGTAAGAGTTGGCTTCCATGAAAGCCTTGACCGTCTGAGCGGGATTAGCGCCAAAGGCTACTTGGGCGACATAGATATTGCCATAGGTCATGGCGAGCATACCAAGGTCTTTTCTCGGCAGTGGTTTTCCACCAGCTGCGAAGCGGGCGACAGCGGCCATAGGGGTCGCTTTGGACATTTGTCCACCGGTATTGGAATAAACGCCGGTATCGAGAACCAGGGCGTTGATATTTCTCCCTGAGGCAAGGACATGGTCGAGTCCGCCGTAACCGATGTCATAAGCCCAACCATCGCCGCCAACCGCCCATACGGACCTTTTAATGAGGAAATCGCCCAGGGAGAGGAGTTCCACAATGTCCGGATTTTGAGACGCCGCCATCTTTTCCCTGAAATCCTTGATCCTGTTGCGTTGTTCCTCCACGCCCACCTGTGTGGATTGATCGGCGTCCTTGATTTTGCCGAGAAGTTCTTTGATGGAAATGGCGTCCTTATCTTCCGAGGCGAAGAGCCTGTCCATGACTTCAAGGGCATAGGCGTTGAGTTTATCAGAGGTGAGGCGCATACCGTAAGCAAATTCAGCGTTATCTTCGAAGAGGGAATTGGACCATGCGGGGCCGCATCCGTCGCTTCTTTTGCAGTATGGGGTCGTGGGGAGGTTTCCGCCATAGATGGAGGAGCATCCTGTGGCATTGCCCACCAGAAGGCGATCGCCGAAGAGCTGGGTAAGGAGTTTGACATAAGGGGTTTCGCCGCAACCGGCGCATGCTCCGGAGAATTCGAACAGGGGGCGCATCAATTGGGAACCTTTGACGGTTGCTGGATTGAACAGGGCGGGATTGGTATCGGTAATATCAAGGAAGAACTTGAAATTCTCTCCTTCGGGTTCTCTGAGGGGAATCTGATCCATCATGTTAATGGCTTTTTTGCCTTCCTCTGTTTTGCTCTTACCGGGGCAGACTTCCACGCACATGCCGCAACCAGTGCAGTCTTCCGGGGCGACCTGAACCGTGAATTTCATGCCGGCGAATTCCTTGCCCTTGGCGTCAATGGATTTGAATGTTTTGGGCGCCTTGTCAAGGTTTTTGGGATCATACGCCTTGATGCGAATGGCTGCATGGGGACAAACAAAGGAGCACATGCCGCACTGGAGGCAGAGTTCGGGCGTCCAGCAGGGAATCTTTATGGCGATGTTGCGTTTTTCGTACTGCGTGGTTGCCGTGGGGAAGGAGCCGTCTTCGGGCATCAGGGAAACGGGGATTTCGTCGCCTCTACCGGCGATGATCATGCCGGTGACGTTCTGGACGAATTCCGGGGCTTCCTTTGGAACGGGAGGATGCATGTGGAGATTGCTTGTGACTTTTTCAGGAACCTTGACTTCCTGAATGCCGGATAAAGCCCCATCAACGGCTTTGATATTCATTTCGACAATCGCTTTTCCCTTTTTCCCATAGGTTTTCTCAATGGCTTGTTTGATGGCGTTGATGGCAATATCTTCCGGAATGACCTTAGAGATTTTGAAGAAGGCGGTTTGCATGATGGTATTGATACGTGCGCCAAGTCCGAGGCTCTCCGCCATTTTGATGGCGTCGATGACGTAAAACCTGAGTTTCTTCTGAATGATCTGTTCCTGGACTTCAGCGGGAAGTTTATCCCAC
>JAFGFK010000436.1 GCA_016931135.1 Candidatus Sumerlaeota bacterium
CCGGAGTAAAGGAACGCCGTTGCAGGGCCAAGTCCTGCGCCCATTCGCCAGATGCCGGCGAAAAGCGGAAGAACCGTGCACGAGCATATAGCGAGGATTGTTCCGGATACTGAGGCAACGCCATAAGCAAGAACTTTGCTGGCTTTTGCGCCGAGGTATTTCATCACGGATTGCTGGCTGACGAAAACCGAGATCGCCCCTGCGATAAAAAAGGCGGGCACGAGGCACAGGAGGACATGCTCCCGCGCATACCACTTCGCCAGATGAAAAGATTCCATGACGGCATTATCGAAGCGGCTTTTCCCGATGGGAAGATGGAATAAAGCCAGAAATACGCCTGCGATGATCAGAATATATTTCCATTCTTTTTTAGAAGCCATTTTGTTTACCTTTTCGATGTGAGAACCAATCGCGTGTGTAACCTGATCCCTATTTACATGTAAGAGCAAGGTCGTGTCTGGCGCGATTTTTGAGTATTTTTTTCGCACATTCGAGGAAGTTGAGCGCGCAGGGCATGTTCAGGCTGTAAAAAATCTTCAACCCGCGTTTGTCATCGGAGATGAATCCGGCGTTTTTCAGAATGGCGAGGTGCTTGGAGACCGTGGAGATATCATCTCCGATCATTTCCTGGAGTTCGCACACGCAACGTTCTCCTTTTTCGAGTTGTTCCACGATAAAGATGCGCGTGGGGTGGGCAAGCGCCTTGATGATGGTGGCGCGAGCGGAATAATACTCTTTCAATTTTTTATTCATTTTGAGCCTTTCCTTATAATTACTATTTGACCAAATAGCCAAATAGTTGCGTACCTTGTCAATAGTTTTATTCCCTACAGGATGGATTTTTTAGTTCTGGACGCGTTGAGTGTATGTCATGATTCTATTTTCTATGTAAGACTACCACATTTTCATCGGTTTGAAGCCGGGGGGCTGTGGGCGGAGATCATGGGGATGCGCAAGATTTTCCAGGGCTCTTTGTATGGCGCTCCGGATTTCGGGGCGGGTATCCCTTTCTTTTTCCTGGTTCAAATAGGGAATAATCAGTTCATGGGCAATCTTTTCGGATTCCTCTTCACATAGAACCTCACGACCTCGGATCATGCTGAATACTTTATTCTTCATTCCGCCCAGGGTATATATGCAACTTTGTTTTTCCTTCAGATTCGTTGTCGTCCTGCTTTTTTCAATGATTTTTTCCATGATCTGGCGATCCCTCATTAATGTAAGGTTCTGAGACGCGGCGTCGGCAACATAAGGATTATCATGCCCACAGCATTCTATCAAACGGGGAGCGCATAAACTCCAAAGCCTCTGTATATTCTCGCTAGCATCTGATTGAGTCTCTCTTTTGGGGGATTCGAGATTCTGAATCTGTTTGCTGATAATTTCATCCAGAGGTTTCTTTAACTCTGCGGAATTGCCATCAAGCGCGCCCAGCAAGGCGCGTTCGCCGATTTCGTGAAGATGGAGCTTTAACCGGATTTTATCAGGAGCGTTCAAACATTTCTGCAGCAAGTCCGCATTGCTCAAAAGGCAGATTTCGGGTTCTTTTATATGCTCCCCGCGGATTTTAGCGCGTTCCAGGGTTTCATTCGCCATGATCCTTGTTTCCTCGGAAGGATGCGTTTTCCGCATCCAGGTGAGTGCGGTAAGCGCCGCTGTTCTCTGAAGTTGATTCCCATTTTCCAATTCCTGGATGCATTTTTTGATGGTATTCTGCGCGCCTTTTTTTCCGAGAACCTGCATGGAAGAAAGGAAAAGGGCGTCATCCTCCCCTGCCCATTTATCCCATTTCTCCAGAAGCATATTCTCTAATCCGGGATCGCTCGATTCATCCAAAGCAAGGAGGGAAATGCGCCTGATGCGCTGATCGTTGTGGGAATCCGCAATGGATAGAACCGCTTTCGGATCGGTTTGCGCCATTTGTTTCAATTGATTCAATTCCTGCAATACCGTGGAGTTTTTATGGTTCAATTTTTCCTGGATCGATGAAATGATCGGATCAACGCTATTCTGGGAAAATGCTATAAAGTGGAGTGAAAAAATGACAAAAAGCGTGACTTGCGTTATTGGAACAGTTTTTGATTTCATAAGACGCCTCCCTGGATTTAAAACATAACGAATAAATCAAATCATTTATTAAAGATGATTTCCGGTTTTTCCCCGCGTTTCAGTTCGGGGGCTTGTTTGATTATTTCCGCTACTTTTTGCGCCACGGTGAGGTGATCCATGCCTTTATCCTCGGATGTATAGATCACGTTACCATAAAGGAACATGATGCCTTCCTCTCCCCCGGAGTATGCGATGCGCCCCGGTCCATTTTCCATTTTCGCTGATGGGGGGACATTCCAGTCTTCGAGAAGCAACAGAAATTTATCCTCCGCCTCTTCTATTGTGGGAAATATCCAGATGTTTATACGTACCTTGTCTTTTACCCCTTTCTTTCCATTTGATATTTCCAAACGGAATTTACGGTATTGTGATGAGGAATCTTCCATTTCTTTCAGATTTCCTTTTGGAAAAATGGAAGACATAAACTTTATTTCTGAACTGGGGGCTAAATTGTTTTTATGCCATGATTCATATTGATACTTATTTCTTGAACGCAATATTTTTTTCCCTTCTAAATTCTTCCCATCATTATCTTTTATCACTGTTGGTTGATCAATATGCTTCTCTACGTAAGATAAATCTATTTTATTGGGATCGCTTACAATTTCTCCAGAAACATTAATTCTATTATTTATTTTTCTTATAATGTCCCATATGAATTCTTTATTTGTATTTCGACATCTTATTTCCACAACGATATTCTTATTGGTAAATATAAACGGTAGGGGGATTACATCCTTTTCATATTTTGGTCTTACGCACCAATCTCCAATAAAATATAAATCATCTGGCTTTACAGGATACAACGGGGAAACGGTTAGGGATAGTCTCTCAAGAGCAATTTCATAAGCTTCGTATGAACTTCTGGCGTATATAATATGTATTTCAAATAATGAACCATTCTTTTGGTTGGTATATACTCTATATAAACTTTTATTGGTATTTAAAGCTTTAATTTTTATATTTTCAGAATCAATAATATCTCTAATTTTCAACTTTGTTACTATTGTTTGTGGCTTACCAGATTCTTTCAGGTTGTGATGAGGATATTTTAACTTATATTCTTCAATCATTGATGTAAAATGATCGTTATTTTCATCATTACAATTTGCGTAATTTAACGCCAGAAATATTAAAATAACATTTCTCCAAAATTTATAAATCCATGGTTTCATTTTTGTCCTCCTAATAAATGTTAACTAAAGATAGCACAGGAAAATTATCTTCATAGATATCTGAGATATCTTCTGGAGCCACTAATTTTTGTTTATATATTGAAGAATAGCTTAAACCCAATACCTTTAAAACAGTATTTGGTTGTGTTGTTGGACTCGTATCTCCATCTAAATCTAAGCATGCATCATATATTTTTTCATCCGAAGGAAAGGTTGATACGTGATGAAATGAGAAACCTGTTCTCGGATTGCTATTAAATGGATTATTTGTCCATGCACATCCTATGGGCTTTATCCAATTCAGCAAATATCCTCCGGAATATGATTTTATCCTTAACAAATTTGGATCAATTCCCAATGCTCTTGCGTAAATGGATGTAATATAAGCGCAATCCGAGCAATTAACTGTTGTTGAGCCCCAATCGGATAAACAACCTGTGAGTTCGAAGTAATACCATCCAGGAACAAAACTTGGCGCTCCATGAACTGTATCATATGTAAATCCCGATTCATTCGTATTTTGGGTGATTTTCGATACAATATCTGAATTAAGAATAATGCTCATACCCTCACACCAATCATCATCACAGAGAACATCAAGAAGTATTGTCCATACCCCATCTCCGGAACCGCTACCATTAAATGGATCCTCCGGTGGATAAGCTACAATATAAATCTGATGATTACCGGTTTCGTTTATCTCTTTAGGTTGCAGGGTTTCAACGTCTGCATGAGTTGAACTTTTGAAATACCAGTCAAAATACATCCCCTGCTTCTTGATGACATCAGGCGTGCTCTGCTTTGTCGTGAATGTTTTATAATCATCATTGTCAACCAGGGTTTCGTTCAAATCGCCCAGAGGTCCCTTCCCGCCAAGCGCGCCTTCCCCATTGCCATTCGCATATACCTTGAACGATTTCCCGGATTTTCCATAGGTGAATGCAAACTTTGCCTGAAGCATGCCTGTTTTGTTCCCAACATAAACAGCGGGGAAATTGGGATTGGGGGTTGGGGGGCATATCCATTCCGGTGGAGTTATGTCATCCGCAGCGTTTATCCGGGCATTCTGACCATCCTGATCGCTGGCGGGATCAAAATCGAATTTCACCGCAGTCACAGCGTATATCCCGTCAACAAAAACAGTCTTGGTATCATGATGATTACGGTCTTCCCCATCCTCGCATTCGAGTTTCAAGGTTGTCGAATCGCCAAGCAAGGACGATTCCCCCTCTTTTACATAAAGATTCCCGCTATCGTTATTTATGGAACCGCCCAACGCCCACGCATCTGGCCAGCCATCCGGCATTGACCAAAGATAACCATGGCAATCGTTGGAATGAATACTGGTTGAATTAAAATCCGTTCCATAATCTACATGCTTATACGAGGTAGGATTATCGATCCACAACTCGTAAACATCAACAAAAATCGTAGGGGAAACCGCCTTTGCATAGCCGATTGCCGCATCCACGTGAATCGGAGTTGTAAACATATGTCCCGGGGAACCGTCTGGAACCTGACATGCAACAGCAGTATAATTCCCATATCTTGTTGTCGAATATGTAATTCCCTCCCAATTTACGCCCATTGCAGTTCTGAAATAAAAAGTAAATGTACACATGTCAGATGAACTCACAGGAACATTGGCGGGATATATTGTTGCATAATAGGTCACCGGTCTGCCTTCCATACATTCCTCAAGATTCTCTTCCGGAGCCACTCCAACATAATAAGTCCACAATATAACGCCTTTACCAGACGCCCCACAGTAAACTGATAATGGAAAATTTCCGTATTGATTGATTGTAACAGATGCAACCTCTCCTGTTCCATTGTATGCCCCTGTCCATACTGGATTTCCATCCGGCCAGGGAACATTGGAAGGATGTCTGACAGCTCGAAATGAATAACCAATGTCCTTATTCAAAAATACATTTGGTTTGTTGATATCAACCCAATTCTCACCAATTAAAATCTGTATTTTTTCCACGCCAACAAGATAAAACTCCTTATTCATCTGGATTTGACTATGCTCGCTGTCGCCGCGATCACCCAAAA
>JAFGFK010000437.1 GCA_016931135.1 Candidatus Sumerlaeota bacterium
AGAGCCCCTGGCGCCCCAGGTCCACGAAACGAAGCAGGATTCCGATCCCCATAAAAAGCAACGGGTATCTGTTTTCATGGAAAAAGGCGCTGAAGTTGAACGAACTTTTCCGGGAACGCCTGGTTTGCCCTGATTTTTTTTCATCTTTATTTTTCATATATCACTCACAGCATGTAACGATCATACCAATTCTGAAAAATGAACAGGGTCCAAAGGCGTTTTCGATGATCGATTTTACCGGTTAGATGCTCTTGCATCAATCTCTGAACATAATCAGGCTGAAATATGCCCTGCGCTTCAAGTCTTTTGGGATCGAGGAGGTTTGTCAGAACATCCTTCAGGGGACCTTTGAACCATGAGGCGATCGGGATGCCAAAACCCTTCTTTCTCCGATACAGGATATCATGAGGAAGATAAGGTTCCATGGCTTTCTTCAGGAAATATTTTCCGGTAAAACCCTTGAGCTTCCAGCGACTGGGAAGGCTGGAGACAAGATCCACTACCGTAAAATCCAGGAAAGGCGCCCGCGCCTCGAGGGAACACGCCATACTCGCCCGATCCACTTTCACGAGAATATCATCCTGAAGGTACAGCTTGCAGTACAGGTAAATAATGTCATCAAGACTTTCATGAACCCGAATCCTTTTGAGATAGTAAGAAACCACATCATAGGTTTCATCGAGGCGCAAAGAAGCCAGAACGTGAGGATGAAGAAGCATTTTCTGTTCCTCCGGGGTAAAGGAACCAAGCCAGGCGAAATGGCGGATGGGAGCGGGATACGATATGCCGGAAAGAAACTGCTTCACCTTGAAATCAAGGCTGATGTTTTTTGTGGAAACAGGAAGAAAGCCCGCTATTTTTTTTAAAAGATTGAGAAAAGGACGCGGGATACGCTCCAAGACTTTTGCAGGATAATGCGCCAGGAAGGGATCATAACCGGCGAACAGTTCATCGCCGCCATCCCCGGCAAGCGCCACGGTGACATGTTTCCTGGTGAACTCCGACAACAGGTATGTGGGAATAATGGAAGGATCAGCCATGGGTTCATCGAGAAAGGCGCATACCCGGGGAAGGATTTCCAGAAGCCTCGAGGGGGGAAGGATTTCCTCCCTGTGATCCGTACCAAAACGCCCGGCAACTTTTCTCGCATAGCGGGACTCATCAAAGGATTTTTCCTCGAACGCAATGCAGAAAGACTTGATGTCCCTGTGCGGCATCAGGTCCGCCATCATGGCGACCACAGAGCTGGAGTCGATCCCGCCGCTGAGAAACACGCCCAGGGGAACGTCGCTTATCAATCTTCTTTCGACAGCGTTACGGAAGGTATCGATAAAGACCTTTTCCGCCTCCTTGAAAGAAATGTCCTTTTTATCGAAATGGATATCCCACCAGGATTGAGTTTGAATCCGGCGGCGTTCGGATGCGTTTTTTTGAAGATCAACGGTAAAGTAATGCGCGGGTTCCAGCTTGGAAATATTCTCGAATATGGCGTTGGGAGCCGGGATATATTCAAAGGCGAGATATTGATTCAGGCTTTTCAAGGAAATTGATCGGGGTAGATCGGGGAAATGCAGGAGAGCTTTCAATTCCGATGCAAAGAGGAGGAAATTTCGGAAGACTGTATAGTAAAGCGGTTTCTGTCCCATGCGATCCCTCGCGCAAAAAAGGCGCTCGTTCCGCGCATCCCATAAGGCAAGGGAAAACATGCCGTTTAAATGCCGCAGACACCCTTCCCCTTCTTCCTCGTAAAGATGCAGGATAACCTCGGTGTCGCTGTTGGTGGAAAAATGGTGACGCCCTGTTTCTTCCAGATTTTTACGCAGGGATTTGAAATTGTAGATTTCGCCATTATACACGATGACCAGGGAGGAATCTTCGTTATAAACAGGTTGATGACCTCCCGCCAGATCGATGATGGAGAGGCGTCTGTGCCCCAATGCCGCATATTCCCCGAAATAATACCCTTCATCATCGGGCCCCCGGTGAGAGATGGAACGATTCATTTTATGAAGAACATCTCGAGGGGGAAGAGAGCCCTTATCCAGATTGATTATCCCTGTAAAACCACACATGAAACAAACGGTTTACCTCGAAGAATACATTACTTTTCCGAATCGAAATTCCGTTTTTCCCGGATGAGATATGTCTTTTTATGCTGGGTTTCATAATAAATTCTCGTGCTGATTTCAGCCAGAAGCCCCAGGAGTATGGCGTTGAATCCCAGAACAAAGAGAAGAACGCAAAGTTGGGGCAATGGAGTTTGAATAAAAGAGGTGTTCCGGGCATATTTCAGATACGCCGCCCAGAACCCGGTGAGAAAACCTCCCAGAACGCACAGAATCCCAAGCCCGCCGAATACGTAAATCGGTTTTTGCACATACTGCCCCAGGAATTTCACCACAATCAAATCCAGAATGACCTTGAACGTGCGTTCTATGCCATACTTGGAACGTCCATGCCTCCGAGGGCGATGACGCACCTCGATTTCCGCTACCTTTGCCCCGTGCCATACCGCATAGATGGGGATGAAACGGTGCATCTCGCCATAAAGCCTGACTTCCTGAATCACATCCCTGCGATAAGCCTTCAGGGAACAACCGTAATCATGAAGATGAACGCCGCTGATAAGGGAAATGATCTTGTTTGCCACAAGTGAGGGAAGGTTTCTGGAAATCGGGCTGTCTTTTCGATCCTTTCGCCATCCGCTGACGACATCATATCCTTCCTCGAGTTTTTCGAGCAACCAGGGAATGTCCCCGGGATCGTTCTGGAGGTCTCCATCCAGCGGGATGATGATGTCTCCGGAGGAGTGATCGATTCCTGCAGCCATGGCAGCGGTCTGCCCGAAATTCCTTCTGAAAGATATGATTCTGACAAGAGAATCCCTCTCGGCGATATCAGAAAGAACATGAAAGGTGCCGTCTGCGCTCCCGTCATCCACAAAGATCATTTCAAACGACTTATGCGTCTCCTCCATCACATCTTTTATGGATTCATAAAGAGGGAGGACATTCTCCTCCTCGTTATAAAAAGGGACAATAATGGAAATATCTACGGGCTTGTTATTGCTTATGGAAGGAGATTCCTGCATGGAGATAATCCTTAAAATCCCTTTGTCAAACAAGATTCAAACAATGAATCAGTAAAAAGAATCCGGTGAATAAGTCAAGGTTAATATGGAATGACCCGGTATCCGAACTGAATTCCTGCAATAAAAGAATAAGGGAGAGATTGGTTACGGATTAGCAGGCGTGGTTTCAGCGGGAGGCGTTTGCTCGGGAGTTCCGGATGCGGGAGTCTCCTGGGCAGCGGAGTCTTCTTCCGCCTTGTCTTCTTCCGGCGTGGTAACTGTCACTGTATTTGACTGGGATTCTGTAGATGTCGGAGCCGTTGCAGGGGCGGTTGCAGGCGCTGCGGAAGATTTCAACTGATCGCTCAAACGCGAAGGTTTCATGACGCGGCTCCCCATAGCTGTGAGCAGCAATGCCATGATAAAGAATCCCACGGCGCAGACCGTTGTCCATTTATTGAGGGTTTTTTCAGCTCCGGAGGAGCCCAGGGTATCGGTTAAGGGATTGCTCCCCCCCAGCATGCCGGAGAGCCCTCCTCCTTTGCCTGATTGCAGCAGGATGATCAAGATAAGAAAAAAGCACACGGCGCCGTATAAGATTCCGATAAGAAGCAGGATTAAGAACATAATATATAAGCCTCACAAAAAAAAGATTTGGTTTGCCTGCTTGCAGCAGCAAAAATTCAAAGAAGTTATGAATACTGGTAGATAACTGTCAATTAAAAATATTGTCCATACAACAATATTTTGAAGTTTGAAGCCTAAAGTCAGTATCAGAAAGCATGGGGTCAATCTACTGAATATTACTGAATATTCTATCATAACTCGTGAAATATCAATAATATAACTTATCCGCAGATTATC
>JAFGFK010000438.1 GCA_016931135.1 Candidatus Sumerlaeota bacterium
ATTTGATTCAATCCGGCGTGGATGAATCCTTCCAGGGTATCGTCGGAAAGAGGCAGGGAAAAATTGGCGCTTATGGAAGTATAGATGCGGTAAGTCTGGGATGCCCACTCGATCATTTTGACGATATCTGGATTTAAAAGAGGCTCTCCATAACGATAAAGATCCAGATGAATAAGATAAGGACCCAGTCGTTCCATGATGCGTTCGAAACGTTCAAGTGGCATGAACCCCCGGGGCGCGTGATCGAGTTCTCCCGATCCCACAGGACAAAAGGGGCATTTGAGATTGCATACGTTCGAGGGATCGATATTGGCGCACACGGGGAAGGCGGGAATATAGTCTGTTCTGGCGCGAAGAATCTTCAAAAGCCTCCGGTAATTTGAATGCTTATCCTCGAGTAGGGATAAGGGGACAGGTTTTAAACGCCGGGAATGGATAAGCCGCGGCTCTGTGAGGCGCAAACGAAGAGAAGGCAGATAATAGCGATCCTGAAGCGATACGGGGCAGGATCGGCAGCACTCGAAAACGCGTTCACCTTTTGTCCCATCTAAAAGGTAACGCCGCGTGTTCCGAAACCAGGAATTATTCCAGATATCCTGGATCGGCTCGGAGAAAAAATCGAAAACAGGCTTGGGACATGGCGCGCAGGAACAAGCCTCGACTTCGCCGGAAACGCGAATGCTCACTGATGACCATAGATGATCGCAAAAGTATGTTTTGGGAACAAGGAGTTTTCGGATTAGGTCTTTGAGATAAAAGGCGTCAAACATGATAAGAACACCTTATCTCGATCCTCCCAAACGTCAACATTATCTTTTGTTGCGTACCATTATTGTCTCCCGTGTCATTCCCCTGGAACGACAACAACTGTTTCATTCCTCATTCCAAAATCCGCAATCAAAATTTTCCGCTACCCCCTTACCAGGATCATGGGCGCGGATTTGCGTTTGAATAAGCCTTCCAATATATCTTTAAAGATGGGATTGGTTGCGTCCATTTCATCGAACCACGGATGAAAGATGTAATGTTCTTCAACGAGCCGGATCGAATTCAATATATCCTCAGGATCGGGTTCGACGGAATTCTTTGAAAAGGCATGGGCTATGCAGCACCATTTGGCAATCGCATAGAATAACAGGATATACAAATATCCCTTTTGGACGCTTTCCGTTTTAAGCAAACGATCGGTCATGATAAAATGCACGAGCCATTCCAGGATGATCTGGCTCCACATCTCGTTTTCCGGATCCATTTTGATTTTCTTGAATACGCGAAGGGGCGTGTCGTTTATCAGGGGCGTCATTCGGACGCTCCCGGAGTAGAGATAGCCTTTTATATATTGCCGCAGGATGAAGAAAAGCATTCCGGGATTGGAGCGGCGTTTGGAATCGTCCTGGCGTAAAGCCAGTAGAAGGCATAGAAACATGCGTTTCAGGGCGTTTCCGCGCAGCGATTTACGCGCGATGCGGAAGGGACGCTCGTATTTTTGGTTTATCATGGAGGCGAAAAACGTCTCGAACGCCTCTTTTCTCACGGAATTGTCAGCGCCTGAAACGGGAGTTGCAGCCCTGATGAAATCCCCGAGGATATCCAGCCATACGGCGCCTGCGATCAAACGATCTTCAAGGAGGGCTTCCCCATAGGATAAAAGGGGGATAAACTCGCCTTTAATCGATTCATATTCTTCTAAAGTTAGAGATATATCCCGATTCAGAAGGATGGATTTTTTATCCGTCATTTTTATAACCTTTCCCGAATGAACCGGAGATCAGCGTTTTTTATCGGAAGCCAGAAGGAAAAAGTGGAACCATGATTGATCCTGCTTTCCACCCGGATGCCGCCTCCGTGCGCCTCTACGTTTCGTTTTGAAATCGCAAGACCAAGCCCCGTGCTTTTTTCACCAGCCGTAGGCTTGACGCTGGTTCTTCCATAATCCGTGAAGATTTGAACCATTTCATCCTCGGGGATTCCCTGCCCCTGATCGAGAACCGAAATTTCAACATCGTCCCCTTTGACGCATGCCCTGATCGTGATCTCTGTTTCCGGATGGGAAAACTTGATGGCGTTTGTTACAAGATTGTTGATCACCTGTTTGATGCGGTTCGAATCCCAGAATACCCTCGGGAGCTCGGGATCATGTTCGAGTTTCAAGACAATTTTTTTCTCAAGGGCAAGGATATAGTTGGAGGAATGACATTCCTTTAAAAACTCCTCGAGGTCGATTTCATCCGGTTTGAGATCCAACCTTCCGGATTCAATGACGCTGATATCGATCAGGTCATTCACCAGGGCGGTCATGTTGTTGCAGGTTTCCTGGATTTTTTCCAGGGCTTCTTTCTGTTCTTCATTGATCCATCCGAGCATGCCGCGGCTCATGATCCGCGCATAACTCGAAATGATGGTAATGGGATTTCTGAGGTCGTGGGCGACGATTCCCAGGATTTTATTCTTGATTTCGTTTATTTCGACAAGTTCCTGGTATAACCTGCTTTTTTCCACGATCAAAGCCAGGTGCCCGGCAAACCGGTATAAAAGTTCGATATGACTTTCCTGGTATGTATTTTTCTTGAAGCTGGAGAAAAAAAGGAATCCAATGGCTTTTTCTTTTATCATGAGGGGACAGACCAGATTCGACAGTATGCCTTCTTCCAAAATTTTTTTGGTACAATCGGAATCAGGATGGTTTATGAGATAATCTTCCAGGTCATTGATGACCCGGGGACGCCCTGATTCCGCTACGTATTTCAAACTGCTTTTTGCCAGGGGAAATTCAAATCCCCGGGTGATCTGGGGCTGGCTTGATTCCGTGCGAAACCAGCAGGCGCGCACGACCGTCCCTTCCTTTTCGATCAGGCACAAAGAAATGCGGTTATAGGGAATGATCGGCTTGAAGGAATCGAAGATGTGATTCAGAACATCCTCCAGTACGAGTCCCTGGTTGATTTTTTCCATAAGCCCGAAGAGGATGGCAATTTCCCCGGATTCCTGCTTATGAGTTTTGCGAGCGGTATCCATTTTTTGCCCTGTAACACTGATGGAAACTTGGGATTTACCCGATTAATAGTAACATAGAATTTAATAAGCCGGGGAGGGGTGATATTGCAAGTGAAAAAAACAATAAGAAATTTATTTCAATGAATTATAATCATGCTTGACTTTTGAAATGTGAATATAATTCGTTGAACTTATATGATTTATATGTAAAAGGGGTGAATGAAAATGCGAATCATAATTAAAATATTTATCCTTTTTTGTATGATCATTGCCTCGATGGGATTGGGACAATCATCAAACATCAAACCGCTCTCCCTTCAATTGGACAAAGAGGACGGCGTTTATTCTACGGGAGAGAAAATAATCCTTCATGTGGGAGCGGACGCCGCATCGATCCCGCAGGATGGTTGCGTTATTCGTCTTACGATGATGAAAAATGGATTTTATGCAAAAGACCTGGAATCACGGCGCATCACGCGGGATACGCCACAAATTCAATACACGATAGTGGCAGAGTCATCAGGCTGGCTTCTCTTTGCTGCCAGGCAAAAAGATTCGAAGGAAAAGGAATCGCGTATCGGCGCTATCGTGAATCCCCTGGAGATAAAACCATCCATGGCGCCTCCGGATGATTTTCAAATTTTCTGGAAAAACCAGGTCGAACAAATGAGGAAGGAAAGGGGAGCCGCCCTTCTTGCCGGCGTTGAATCCCAGTCGCCTTCCGTTGCGGCGTTCGATCTCACAATCGATATGGGAAAAGGGAATCCTCCGGTAAGCGGATATCTGGCTTATCCCGTATCAGCAAAAGAAAAAACCCTTCCTGCTTTTCTCTATGTTCACGGCGCAGGGGTGAGAAGTTCATCTCTCCCTGCATCTGTTCAATCCGCCCTTCGGGGACATCTTGCCCTTGACATCAATGCGCACGGACTTCCGAACGGACGCCCCGCGTCTTTTTATGATGAACTGGGAAAAGGAGAACTCAAGGATTATAAATACTTCGGGAAAGAGGATCGCGAGACATGGTATTTCCGGAAAATGTTTCTGCGCGTTCAGGCGGCGCTCGATTACCTCGCCTCGCGCCCCGAGTGGGATGGAAAAAATCTCATGATTTATGGATCGAGCCAGGGAGGGGGGCAGGCTCTTGCGGGAGCGGGTCTCGATCCGCGCGTTACGGCGATCGCCCTTTCGGTTCCCGCGCTTTGCGATCTCACGGGTTGCCAGATGAAACGCAGAGCCGGATGGCCGCAAACCGTGCCGATCGGGGAAGACTACGGATGCGCGGATGAAAAAATCAAACAGGCGGCGCGTTATTTTGATGGGGCGAACTTTGCCCGCTTTACCAATGCGGATGCGATTTTCAGCGTGGGTTTTATAGATAACACATGCCCTCCCACAAGCGTTTATTCTGCGTATAACCAGATCAAAGGGGAGAAAAAGATCATCATCAAACCGCAAATGGGGCATGAGATTCCGGAAGATATTCACAAAGAACTGGAAAAATTTCTGGATGGCAGGATCGTCAAAACCGCGCCTGTTCCATTATGAAAAGAGCGAAATAATTCATTCTCAGAAAGAGGATTGAAAGGTAAAAGACTCTTCTTATCAATCCGATAGTACTTCTTTCTTGCCTTATCTGAACAGGGGATATATACATTTCAAAACTTTTTTCAAAGGGCGAACGCTTGAACGAGTTTAATTTTTTATCCCCGGATTTGTTCTATGCGCATTTGAGCGTAGTCTTCTTGTTCGGGCTTTTATTCGGCAGTTTTTTGAATGTCTGCATTTACCGTATTCCTGTTGGAATTTCCATTGTCATGCCCGGTTCCCATTGTTTTTCCTGCGGCGCCCCCATCCGATGGTATGACAA
>JAFGFK010000439.1 GCA_016931135.1 Candidatus Sumerlaeota bacterium
GATAGTAAACGCCATAAAAACTCGAAGGAGGAAGTCCAGATGAAAAAAAATCGTCGTCAATTTTCCCCCAAGGAAAAAGTCGCCATTATGCGTAAATTATTCTTCTCGTTCGCATTTCTTTCCGTGTTCAATGCATTCTGCATCGCTGAGCCGGAAATGGATATCTCCGGAAAGTGGCGCTTTGCCCTTGATCCCCAAAACGTCGGGAAACAGGAACAATGGTTCATACGCAATCTGGAGGGAACGATTCATCTCCCGGGCTCCCTCCAGGAACAGGGTTTTGGAGAAGAGATCACAACGGAAACGCCTTGGACCCTGGGTGGAACAAGCCGGAAATGGCTTTCTGATGACAAGTACGCCCCTTATAGAAAACCCGGCGACATCAAATGGCCCTATACGCTTCAACCGCTTAAAAGCTATGTGGGCATAGCCTGGTATCAGCGCGATGTGGAGATTCCGGAATCCTGGAAGGATCGCCGTATCGTCCTTTTCCTCGAACGCCCCCACTGGGGAACGACATTATGGATCGATGAACGCTGCGTTGGATCGTCCGACGCCCTTGGCGTTCCTCATGAATACGACCTGGGCGCGAATCTCGCCTCCGGTTCCCATCGCCTCACTATCCGTGTTGACAATCATGTCCTTGTGGATGTCGGACTCGACGCCCACAGCGTTTCGGATCATACGCAGACGAACTGGAACGGCGTCGCGGGGAGTTTGAAACTCAGGACTACTCCCAAAGTCTGGATCGATGATTTCCAGGCGTTTCCCCTTCCTTATGAACGAAAAGTCCTTGTGCGGATCATGATTGGCAATACGACGGGAATGTCCGGTTCCGGAGTCATTTCCCTTTTGGCGCAATCATATAATGCGGTTGATACGCCAAATCCACCTGAAATAACCGTTCCGGCAAAATGGAACGCATCCGGCGGGCGTATGGATTGCGTTTATGACCTTGGTTCAAACGCCCTTTTGTGGGATGAATTCCACCCGGCGCTGTATCGCCTCACAGCAACCCTGTCCGGAGGGCAAACCTCAAAAACCGTAACATTCGGATTGCGGAATGTTGACGTGAAGGATAAACAGATCACGGTAAACGGACGAAAAATATTTCTCCGCGGCACGCTCGAATGCTGCATATTTCCTCTTACAGGCTATCCTCCAACCGATGTGGAGTCATGGAGGCGCATCATCCGTATAGCAAAAAGCCACGGATTGAATCATCTCCGGTTTCATTCCTGGTGCCCCCCTGAGGCTGCATTCATTGCCGGGGATGAGGCGGGATTCTATTTCCAGGTGGAATGCTCTATATGGTCTCATGTTTTTGCCGAAGGGCGCGCCCTGGATAAATGGCTGTATGAGGAAAGCGAAAGGATGATTAAATATATCGGTAACCATCCCTCCTTTCTCCTGATGGTCGCAAGCAACGAACCCGGGGGAAAGGGATATGAAAATTTCCTCGGGGAATGGGTGAATCACTGGAAAGAAACGGATGCGCGCCGGCTTTATGCCGCAGGATCGGGGTGGCCTGATATCCCGGATAGTCAGTTCCTTGTAACATACAAGGCGCGCGGATACCCCACAAGAGCGAAGAACGGGGAGAATGCGGGCGATTACGGGGATTTCCTTTCAAAACAGACCGCTCCCATCATAAGCCATGAGCTGGGACAGTATTGCGTGTTCCCCAACCTCGATGAGATTTCCAAATATACCGGCGTCCTCAGGGCGAAAAATTTCGAGATCGCGCGGGATTTCATGGAGCGATCCGGACTATTGGAACAGGCTCATCAGTTTCTCCTCGCATCCGGCAGACTCCAGACAATGTTTTACAAGGAAGATATCGAGGCTGCTCTCCGCACCCCCGGATGGGCGGGCGTCCAGCTCCTCGATCTCCATGATTTCCCGGGCCAGGGAACCGCCCTCGTGGGAACGCTCGATCCGTTCTGGGATTCCAAGGGATATGTTTCACCGGAAGAGTATCGCCGATTCTTCGGCGAAACGGTTCTTCTCGCGCGCATGCAGGATAGAATCTTTCAGAATACGGATACGTTCAAGGCAGGCATCGATGTCTGCCACTATGGGGAAAGGGACATCGAAGACTCCCTTCTCAAATGGGAAATTATCGACAAAAAAGGCGGCGCTATTGTTTCGGGAACATTCCCCGGGAAAAATATTCCCGTGAGTTCTTTGACAAATCTCGGGGAGATAACGCTTCCCCTCGATCGTTTCCCACGGGCTGCGGCTTTGACTCTCCGAACCTCCCTCGAAGGAACCGATGTGATAAACCAGTGGAATTTCTGGGCGTATCCCAAACATGCGGATGTACAGATTCCCGCGGGAATCGTTGTAACCGATAAACCGGATCGAGCCCTGGCAAGCCTGGAGAAAGGGGAGAAGGTCTTGTTATTTCTGGAAAAATCCCGCATCGATGGAAATGCATTCAGTTCCCTGAATCCCGTTTTCTGGAATAAAAACTGGTTTCCGAATCAAAGGGTACACACCCTGGGAATTCTATGCGATTCCCATCATCCCCTTTTTGCGGAATTTCCAACAGATTTTCATGGAGACTGGCAATGGCAGGACATTCTGAATCATTCCAAACCCATGATCCTGGATGGACTTCCCTTATCCTTTAGACCTTTGATACAACCCATCGATGATTGGAACTCCTGCCGCAAACTCGGGCTTCTTTTCGAAGCGCGGATAGGGAAGGGAAGAATCATGGTCTCTTCCATGAATCTGAAAGACGATCTGGAAAAACGTCCCGCAGCCAGTCAGCTTCTTTCGAGTGTGCTCAAATATATGTCCGGCGGGTATTTCACCCCAAAGCAGGTTCTGGAACCAGAGCAGCTTTTGACCATCTTCCGAGAGCCTTCTTTTTTTGAAAAACTGGATGCCAGGATTATGGATCATGACAGCGCCGCTCCCGGGTATGAGGCGTCCCATGTTCTCGATAATGATCCGGAAACCATCTGGCATACGCCGTGGGGAGATGGCGCTCCGGATTACCCTCACCGCATCGCCGTTGCGTGGAACGCTTCCATCCGCCTTTCCGGAATATCCATCCTTCCCAGGCAGGATGTTTCAAACGCCCTGATAAAGGATTACAAAGTGGAGATCAGCGTCGATGGGGAAAACTGGGAGGAAATGGCGAAGGGAACTTTTGAAGAAAACTGGTCCGAGAAAAAAATCCTCTTTACTTCTTCCCAAGAGGCGAAATATTTGAAGTTCACCGGCATATCAGGTTATCGCGGGGACAAATTCGCCGCCATCGCGGATTTGAACCTCATACCTGCTTTGTTAAAGCCAGTGAACAGTGAACAGTCATCAATGAGTATGATGAATCAGGCAAGACCCCATGGCATTGGTTCAACGCACAACCTTCAACCTGCATCCCACCATCAATCACGCCGATGGTGTGACGTAACTTTACCTCTTCGCTCCTCGATCCGCAATCAACCATTAACTATCAACAATTATCCATTATCAATTTCCCTTGCGTCTTCCTTCCGATTGATAGATGGAAATATTTGATTTATCGGGTGATCCATGAACATGAAACGCATATTGTTTCCTTTTTCCGCTCTTGTGAATCAGGAAGAGATGAAGACCGCTCTCCTCCTGGTTGCCGTTGATCCTTCCATTGGCGGCGTTCTGATCAGCGGGCATAAAGGCGCGGGAAAATCCACTGCCGTGCGCGCCCTTGCGGGGATTTTACCCGCGATCCGGGTTGTGAAAGGCTGTCCCTATAACAGCGATCCGGATTCCCCGCAATCCATGGATGAATTCTGTCTGAAAAAATACAACGAAAAGAAAAAACTTCCCGTTCAGATTCGCCCCATGCGCATCGTTGAACTGCCCCTTAACGCAACGGAAGACCGCATCGCAGGAACCCTTCACATCGAAGAGGCGATCAGAAAAGGCAAGAGACAATTCGAACCGGGAATCCTCGCAGCGGCGAATCGCGGCGTTCTGTATGTCGATGAGGTCAATCTCCTGGAGGATCACCTTGTGGACATCCTCCTCGATGCGGCAGCCTCCGGGATCAATACCGTGGAACGCGAGGGCGTTTCCATTACGCATCCTGCGAGGTTTATTCTTATTGGAACCATGAATCCCGAGGAAGGCTCGCTCCGTCCCCAGTTCCTGGATCGTTTCGGATTGTTCGTTTCCATCAGGGGAGTGGAAAAGCGGGATCAAAGGCGGGAGATTGTTCTGCGGCGCATGGCTTTTGAACAGGATTCCGTGAAGTTTGCGGAGGCATGGGAACAGGAGGAAAAACGGTTATCAGAATTGATCCTCGAGTCGCGCCGCAATCTTTCTCAAATTTCCATACCGGATGAATTCATAGACATGGCGATAGAACTTTCCGAAACCGTCGAGGCGCGGGGCAACCGGGCGGAAATCGTCATACCCAAAGCCGCGCGAGCCCTTGCCGCGCTTCATCAAAAGGATGTGGTTGGGGAGGTGGATATTCGCAACGCCGCCCGTTTCGTTCTTCCACACAGGATGTCTTTTTCCGTTTTTCATGATCCCGAAGAATCCTTTCACAAGCTCGATGAAATCATCGGCGCCTTTCAGGATAAAAAAAAACGTTTGTAAGGGCGCCGGAACCTGCGCATGAGGCGACGGAGGCTTACCTGGATGAGCCGATGCAGGTTCCGGGTTCCGGGGCGGCTGGAAGCATTGTCATACCTTATGACGCGGAGAAAAAGGAAAAGAGCTTCGAACCCGATGAATCCCTGGACGCAAGCCAAATCCCGATAGAGGAAATTGATATTGGAACATTATCCAGGGGGCGTCAAAAGGGTAGGAAGATCAGGGGAAAGAAGGGGAGATACATCCATGCGCGAATTCCCCGGGAAGGGGAGATCCAGAGCGATATCGCATGGGACGCCACGCTGCGCGCCGCGGCGTCGAGAAGGAGCCTCTATGATGCGGGCGGCGCCGCATTTACCGTATTGGGGGAAGACATCCGACTTAAAGAGCGAATTCAAAATCAAAGCGTCCTCCTCATATTTCTCTTGGATTCATCGGATTCCATGTCCCGGGGCGGCGCCATGAGCGCAGCCAAGGGCGCCATTCTGTCCCTTCTTACAAAGGCGTACCAGAAAAGATATAAAGTGGCGCTGGTCAGTTTTGCGCATGATAAGGCGGAAATATTGCTCGAACCAACCGGCAGCGTTTCCCTGGCGCGGCGGAAATTGAAACGGCTTCCAACCGGAGGCGCCACGCCTTTTGCCGATGGACTCATGAACGCCTGGCGGATTGTAAAATCGGAACGTTTCAAAAATCCCGTTTTATCCCCCCTTCTGATCCTTATTTCCGATGGCGAAGCCAACATACCGTTAAATCATGGAAAAATGTCCGCTGTGGAGGAATTGTATCTCATAGCGGAAAAGATACGAAAAGACAAAGTAAAAAGTTTAATTATTGATACCGGAGGAAGTAGAAATAGAACTGGTATGATGAGATGTCTGGCGCGAAAAATGGATTCAGATTATTATCACATAGACCATTTAAAATCCGCAGATATTTTGGGATATATTGTATAAATCAAATAAAATCAGCAATATACATAATTTATCCCCTGGATAAAAAAGTAATAAAATCATTCATTTTCTATACTTTTTTCCTTGACTTTGATCTGGTGGATATGGTTGATTTATATCGTTCTATTAAAACCTGTCTTATAACTGGTTCTATTAAAAGGAGAAGGAGAGAGAAAAAATGAAAACAAACTCCGTGGCTAAAGCGCTCACCAAAACCTTGTTAGTCATAACAGGATGCATGCTTCTTACCTTTCTCGTGGTTTCCTCTGCTGTGGAACATGTCATGAATGGAAACCTGAATCATTCGGAAGCCTCTGAAACAATCAGAGAATCCGCGCCTTTCGAAATCCTGGGTGATCGCGGGATTCCCCCGGATTTCGATCCCGCAACCGTTCCGCCGATCCCCGATCAACCGGATATCGTCGAAACGTTCGATGAGGCGGACAAGGTGATTTTAACGGAAGAAAATTCCATCCCGCAACAAAAGGAGTTAAAAGGCGTTCAGCCGGGTCCTCCCGCCGGCTCCCCACGCCAGATCACAGGCGCCCTCTCGGGGAAATTCGTCTATGTCAACCCGGGACATGGCTGGTACTACTCCAGCGGCTGGAAAACCCAGAGACCTGATTATAACAGCATCGTGGAAGACCACGCCAATGCGGATCAGGTGAACCTTTTTTTCCTTCAATACCTTCAGAACGCAGGCGCCACGATCATCACCCTTCGCGATGTGGGACCCCAAACCGATGTGTTTATCATCGATAACGACGATTCCGGTTTTTCCCTGAGCGGAACCTGGTACAACAGTACGGGCGAGCCTTTCTGGGGGGACGCCGCAGACGCTGTGCATTATGTTTACGCCACCACAGCGTCATCGGAATCCGCCGTCGCCCGTTGGACGCCCACTATTGCCACCGCAGGATATTACCCGGTATTTGTCTGGTACACGGATGGAACCGGACGCCCCACAGAGGCGAATTACCGCATCGTTCACAAGGGCGGAACATCCATCGTCAAACTGAACCAGACAAAAGTAGGCAAGGGCTGGATCTGGCTCGGGAATTATTATTTCGACGCCGGAACAGGCGGATACCTCGAACTCTCCAACCAATCTACGGATACCGGAAAATCCGTGATCGCCGATGGCGCGCGTTTCGGAAGCGGCGCGCATTCCTCCGGTTATCCCTGGTATGAAATGCAAGCCCTCGAATACATGACCTATTCCAAAGCCCCCAGCACGGTTACCGGAGTCAGCGATGTCTGGTGCCGCCCCCGCATGACCGCCTATATGAACGCCGCTGCGGTGAGCGAAGCCTGCTATATCAGTTTCCATTCCAACGGCGGGGGGGGAAGAGGTCCCTGCGTTTGCCGGAATTCCGATTCCTGGGAAGGCGGCCCCTCGCCCTACGCCGCTCAAATGAACAGCGCGGTCATTCACCAGGTGGAGGATGATCTTTATACCTTCTGGGCGTTGCCGCGAAGAAGTTATCAAACCATTGTCAGCGAGTATGGCGAGTTGACGTACAATAATATCAATGGAGAGATGGCGACTTCTCTTGTGGAGATCGCCTTCCACGATCAGGCGGATGACGCGAATCTCCTGAAAACCCCCGGATTCCGTCAGGACGCAGCGCGCGCCGTGCTCCAGGGGATCATCGATTATTTTGTCAATAATCATGGCAGTACGAACTCGACCTATCTTCCGGACGCCCCGGGCAATGTGTGCGCGAAAGTGAGCGGAACGAGCCAGGCGACTCTTCAGTGGGCTGCTCCGCCTTCCGGAGGCTATGGCGCCCACGCGGCAACGGGTTATGTCATCTATAAATCCACTGATGGCGCCGTTTGGGATATGGGAATCGACGTGGGTAATGTTTTGACGTACAATTATACCGGACTTGCCGCAGGACAGGTTTATTATTTCCGCATTTCCGCATACAACGCAGGCGGCGAGTCCTTCCCGAGCGAGACCGTCGGGGTTCGCATAACCTCCAACGGGGCGCGTCCCGCGATTCTCGTTGTGAACGGATTCCGCAGATACGATCGCAACATCGTTTCAGATTACACGGATAGTTACAACGGCGTATCCAAACGCGTTTGGCCCTGGCTTGCCAACAGCTTCAACTATGTCGCCGCTCACGGCAACGCCCTGAAAGACGCTGGATATTACTTCGATTCATGCAGCAACCAGAGAGTTATCGACAGTACGATTTATCTCACCGATTATACGGCGGTTGACTGGATTCTCGGAAGAGAAAACACCGATGATGAAACGTTCAATTCCACCGAGCAATCCATCGTAACCGACTATCTGAACAATTCCGGTGGGCGTATGCTGGTTTCATCTGAAGAAATTGGATGGGACCTGGAACTTTGGACCGGCGCCTCACAGGCGGACAAGGATTTCCTCCACGGGACGCTGCAGGTAACCTGCTCCAATGATGACGGTTCCAATACCAATCTCGCGAACGCCGTTTCCGGCTCCATCTTTGACGGTTTGGCGCAGATCAATTTTTCCAAAGACTACGCCAACGGTTATTATGATACGATCTATCCCGACGCCTATGCGGGGCAGGGGAGTGGAGTGTCCAATTCCCTTACGTATAATGATTATCCCTCCAACGCAGCCGCGGTTCAATGCGTGAACGGTTCCAAGAAACTGGTCGTGATGGGTTTCCCGTTCGAGATGATACATGGAGCGAGCGCTCGCGCCAGCGTGATGGGGCGCGTCATGGAGTTCCTTACAGGCGCCGGAGGCGATCCCACGCCGACGACAACGCCCACGCCTACCCCCACTCCGGGAATCAATATTTACAAGGAAATGGGCGCTTCCGCAGCCGGTCTTTCCTGTCAACCGGATAATTCAGATAATATCAATGGAAACGTGGGGATAAAAATTTCCGGCGGATTTCATCCGGTCAACAGTAATCCGGCGGATCAGGAACCAGCCTTCACCGATGGGGCGGGCTTGGGAGTCTATACGGGTTTATTGATGGATTACCCCGGAGAAAATACCCCCGCATGGTCCGGTTACTGGATTCTGAATTCCGGAAACGCGGTGGATGTTTCGGAACTCCGCGTGTTCAGCGGAAACCAGGGTAAACAGGGACGCGTGTTCCATCACTATGACGTTTATACGACAACCGATCCCTCTCCTTCGGCAGGCTCGACATGGGTTCTTCTGGCGCAGGAGGTCATTCCCACAAACTTCCTGGCAAATAATTCGGCGGATTCCTGGGAGGCAAGCCTGACGGTTCTCACAGAGGGAACCGGAGGGGCGATTGCAAACGATGTCACGGGAATTCGTTTCGATTTTTACGCCGTCAGTTTGACGGATAAGATTTTCCATGATGACTGGGCCGCGGGAAACGGCGATGACCGGGATGGCTGTGGCGCTGCGATCGAGTCGCCTCTCATCTATGAGGTGGATGTTTATTTCAGCGCTACGCCCACTCCCAC